>NZ_JBHVIV010000097.1:0-29225 GCF_042799475.1 Kitasatospora sp. NPDC057692
GTCGCCCGCCGCCCGCCGCTCAGGCGGGCCAGACGCGCAGTTCCTCCTTGACCGTCCGGGCCGTCTCGGCGGCCCCGTCCGCCCCGGACCAGCCGTCCGCGCCCAGCAGCCGGAGCACGAAGGCCTCCGGCGCCGCCCGCCGCCAGGCGGCCGCCCCGGCACTCGCCCCCGCGCCGCCGCGCGCCAGCACCACGACCGGGCAGGGCAGCGGCCCCTCCGCGAGCGCGGCCTCCTCGGGCGGGGCGGTGTCCGGTGCCGGGCAGAGCAGCAGCGCGGCCGGCGGACGGCCCGCCCCGGCGGCCTCCCGCACGGCGCGCACGGCGTCCGCCAGCACGGCCGCGCCGTCCGGTCCCGGGGCGGCCAGCGCGAGCAGCGCCCAGGGCAGCCCCGGCCACCGCCCGGCACCCGCCGCGGCCGGGTCGGGCCCGGCGGGCTCCACGGCCAGCTCCGGCCCCAGCGCCGCCGTCAGCGGCCCCGCGGCGGCACCGGCCGGGTCCGCCAGCACCAGCCGCAGCACCGGCCGGTCCGGCGGGGCCTGGAGGAAGCGGGCCGGGTCGTCCCCGGCGGCGGCGCTCACTCCAGACCGTCCGCGAGGCCGAGCGAGAAGTAGTTCTCGAAGCCGAGCAGCCGCTTCATGGCGGGCGAGCTGCGCTCGACCACCTCCGGGCTGAGCCCCTGGTGGAAGTTCTGCTGCTGGCGGACGTAGCCCCGGCAGTAGTAGTTGAGGATGCCGTGCCGGGCCCGGTCGGTGGTGTTGGCTCCGGTCTGGTGCCAGAGCCGGCCGTCGAAGATCATCACACTGCCGGCCGGGGCGCAGACCGGGATCGTCTCCACGTCGCCCTCGCCGCGCGCGTAGTCCGGCTGCCGGCCCAGCAGATGGGTGCCCGGGACGAGCCGGGTCGCGCCGTTGGACTCGGTGAAGTCGTCGAGCATCCACATGCTGTTGGCGACCAGCGCGTACGGCGGCCAGGGCGGCCGGGCGAAGGTCTGGTCGGCGTGCACGTTCATCGCCGTGCCGCCGGGACCGGCGATGTTGGCGTGGGTGCTGGAGAGCAGGAAGTTGAACCCCAGCACCTCCTCCATGAGCTCCAGCACCGCCGGGTGGCGCACGCTGCGCTCGAACTCCTCGCCCTTGTTGAGGAGGCTGAAGACGCGCTGGTTCCCCCCGTCGTACAGGAATGCGGTGCCGTCCTTGCGCTCCAGTTCCGCGACCTCCAGCAGGCGGTCGCGGAGCCGTTCGAACTCGGCGGGCGGAAGCGGATTCTCCAGGAGGCAGTAACCGAATTCCCGGAGATCCTGCACGGCCTGGCTCTGGTTTCCCGTCAGGGTCGCGTTCATGGCCTCGATTTCACCTCGGAACACATACGGGTGGATTCGTCGCGGGCGATTCAGGAAAGGACGGCGTCGGCCAGCCGGTCGACCTGGGAGAGGTGGGCTGCGGTGGGGTGGAAGACCACTTCGTCGAATCCGGCGTCGGCCAGTTCGGCGATCTGCTCACGGATCCGCTCGGGCGAGCGCGGCGTCCGGGCGACGAAGGACTCCGCCTCGTCGCCGAGCACCCCGAAGTAGTCCCGGACGAAGCCGGCCGCCTCCTCGGCCACGTCCTCGCCGAGCCAGAACCGGGACAGCGCGACCAACCGCGGCGCGCCCTCCCGGCCCGCCGCCGCCCACTCCTCGCGCACCCGCCGGACGGTCGGGGCGACCAGCGCCGGATCCAGGCCGGGCGCCGTCCAGCCGTCCCCCCAGCGGGCGGCCCGGCGGACGGCGTGCTCGCTCAACCCGCCCACCAGGACCGGCGGGACCGGCCCGGGCAGGCCGGTGCCGCCGTCCTTGCCGCGCAGCCGGGCGAGTTCGGCGAGCTGCTCCTCGAAGACCCGGGCCCGGCCGCCGTACGCGCGGTCGGCCGCGGTGAAGTCGTCGGAGCGCACCCCCGGCCCGAGGCCGAGGACGAACCGGCCGCCGGAGAGCGAGGCGAGCGTCGCCGCCTCCTTGGCCAGCACTTCCGCGGTGGTCAGCGGGGCGACCAGGATGTTGGTGGACAGGCCGATCCGCGAGGTGACCGCGGCGGCCGCGGCGAGCACCGGCAGCGGCTCGTGGCCGGGGTAGCGGAGCCGGTGGGTCGCGGCGACGGTCGAGAAGCCGCGCTCCTCGGCGCGGACCGCCCACTGCCACTGGAGCCGCCCGGAGGCGCCGGGGATGGTGTTGGGGAACGCGATGCCGATCTTCACGGGGGCTCCAGCGGGGCGGCGGGGGCGGCGGGTCGGGAGACGCGAGGTCGGGGCGCTCAGAGCCCCAGCAGGTGGTACGGGGTGGGGACGAGACCGGTGGCCCCGGCCGGGCCGGTGCCGTCGGTGATGCTCTGCCGGCGGCGGTAGCCGTCGAGTTCGTTGGTCAGCCGCTCCCAGACCAGGTCGCCGGTCACCGCCCCGGCGGGCGGCAGGTCGAGGTCCACCAGCCGGTAGTCGTTGATCCACACCTGTCCGGCGGTCAGCTCCTCGGCGACGGCCCGCGCCCGCTGCGGATCGGCGGACCAGACGCCGGCGCTCAGCCCGTAGCGCGAGCCGTTGGCGATCCGCACCGCCGCGGCGTCGTCCTCGGCCCGGATCACCGAGAGGACCGGGCCGAAGACCTCCTCCTGGGCCACCGTGGCGCCCGGTTCGACCCCGGTCAGCACGGTCGGCCGGACGTACGCCTGCGGGTCGAGCCCCTCGGGCAGCTCGTCCGGTCCGGGGGAGGTGCCCCCGCACACCAGCCGGGCGCCCTCGGACACCCCCAGGCCGGTGAACCGCAGCGCGGTGCGGGCCTGGTTGCGGGAGACCAGCGGACCCAGGTCGGTCGCCGGGTCCAACGGGTCGCCGAGGCGCAGCGCGAGCGCCTTCGCCCGGACCCGTTCGACGAACTCGTCGTGCACCGCGGCGTGCACCACGGCGCGCGAGCCGGCCATGCAGACCTGGCCGTTGTGCAGGAAGACGCCCCAGGCGACGCCGGCCGCCGCGCGGTCCAGGTCGGCGTCGGCGAGCACCACGTTGGGCGACTTCCCGCCGAGGTCCAGCCGGGTGGCCGCGCCCGCCTCGCGCCGTACGCTCTCGCCGACCGCGTCCGAGCCGGTGAAGGAGACCAGGTCGACGCCGGGCGCCCGCACCAGGCTCTCCCCGGTGGTGCCGCCGGGCCCGGTGACCACGTTGACCACGCCCGGCGGCAGCCCGCACGCGTGCAGCAGCCGGACCAGTTCGAGGGTGCTCAGCGAGGTGAACGAGGCCGGCTTGACCACACAGGTGTTGCCCGCCGCGATCGCCGGGGCGATCCGCCAGGCGGCCAGCAGCAGCGGCAGGTTCCACGGCACCACGACGGCGACCACGCCGAGCGGGTGCCAGCGCAGGTGCCGCGCCGCCGGCCCGTCCGGGGTGTCCGGAGCGCGGTGCAGCCGCTCGGGCAGCCGCTCGGCCCACCAGGCGCTCCAGCGGAACGCGGCGGCCGCGCCCGGCAGGTCCGCGCCGAGCGCCTTGCGCAGGGTGGTGCCGTTGTCCCGGGCCTCCAGCTCGGCCAGCCGCTCCGCCTCGGCGGTCAGCCGGTCGGCCATCCGGTGCAGCACGGCGGCCCGCTCGCCGGGCGAGGAGCGCGGCCACGGCCCGCTGTCGAAGGCCCGGCGGGCGGCCGCCACGGCCTCGGTGACGTCCTCGGTCCCGCACCGCGGGACGTCGGCCAGGTGCCGCCGGGTGGCCGGTTCGAAGGACCGGAAGGTCGCCCCGTCCCGGGCCGGCGCGGGCCGGCCGTCCACGTACCGCGGGTAGTGCTCGCCCATCGCCGTCCTCCCGGTCTCCGTGGGCCGTTCTCGGTCGCGCTTGCCGGTACGTCGCCAGGCGGGGCGCGCGCCCGCCCGCCCGGTCAGGCCCCGGCGCCCAGCCGGACCGGCAGGGCCGCGACGCCCAGCGGCAGCAGGTCGGCGGTGTGCCGCACCTCCGCGGCCGGTACGGCCAGCGTCACGTCCGGGTGGTGGGCGAGCAGCCGGCCGAGCCCGGTGGTCAGTTGGACGACCGCGAGGTCCAGGGCCGGGCAGTGGTGCGGGCCCGCGCCGAACGCCGGGTTCGGCACCGGGTCGCGGTCGAGGTCCAGCACGTCGGGCCGGTCGACGGTCCGCGGGTCGCGGCAGGCCGCCGAGACCAGCGGCAGCACCGCCGCGCCGGCCGGCACCCGGACCCCGGACAGCTCGACGTCCCTCGTCGCGAGCCGCAGCAGCCCGTCGTTGCTCGACGGGTAGTACCGCAGCAGCTCGGCGACCGCGCGCGGCACCAGCTCGGGCTCGGCCGCCAGCCGCTCGCGGTGCTTGGGCTCGGCCAGCACCGCGAAGAGGTGCCGGGCCAGCAGGTCGCGGACCCCGATGAAGCCGGAGATCACCAGGCCGTGCAGCAGGGTGGTGCGCTGCTCGTCCGTCAGGTGCTGCCCGCCCGAGGCCGGTTCGTCCAGCCCGAGCAGGACGGTGGCGACGTCGTCGGCGGGCCGCTCCCGGCGGGCGGCGAGCAGGTCGGCGAAGGCCTCCCCCAGGCGCGCCCGGCAGGCCTCGGTGCGCTCGTCCTCGGCGCCGCCGGCCAGCAGCAGGGCCTCGATGTCGCCGGTGATCCGCGGCCACGACGCGCCGTCGAAGCCGAGGAGTTCGCAGATCACCCGGCCGGCGAAGGGCGCCGTGTAGTCGGCCACCAGGTCGACCGGCGCGGTGGCGCCGGCCAGTCCGGCGAGCAGCTCGTCGGCGATCGCGGTGATCCGCGGGCTCCACCGGGCCACCCGCGCGGGGGCGAAGCCCGCCGCGATCGGCGCGCGCAGTGCGGTGTGCCGGGGCGGGTCGAGGTCGACGATGCCGGCGCCCTGGCCGCGGCCGAAGCCGCTGCCGGGGAGCACGGCCGCCTGGTAGCGGCTGAACGCCGGGTCGGTCAGCACGGTCCGCACGTCGGCGTCCCGGGTGACCAGCCAGATGTGCTCGCCGTCGGCGAGCCGCACCCGGGAGACCGGGTCCTCGACCAGCAGCCGGGCGTACTGCGGCGGGACGGTGCCGCCGGGCCCCGCCGGGTACGGGAAGGCCTCGCCGGCCGCGCCGCCGGTGTCCGGACCGCCGGTGTCCGGACCGCCGGTGTCCGCCAGGTCGGCCGTGCTCATCGGCCGGTCTCCTTCGGGTAGCGGACGCCGGGGAACACCTTCTGCGGGACCCGCTCCCAGCGGAAGTCCTGGGCGAGCATCTGGTTGTCCAGCTGGTGCTCCACCACGATGGTGCCGGCCCCGAAGTCCTCGGCGATCTGCTCGACGTCCTCGGCGGTGTTCAGTCCGCGCGGGTCGCCGAGCCGCTCGGCGACGCCCCGCGCGGGGGCCAGGAACTCCAGCGCGAAGCCCCGGGCGAAGTGCTGGCGGTGGGTGTGCGCGGAGGCGATCAGGAACTCCGGTCCGTGCTCGAACAGGAAGTGGCACAGCGCGCGGGCCTCCAGGAAGCGCCGCGGCCGCTCGGTGAACCGCCGGCTGGAGACCAGCACCGGACCGCCCGCCCCGGTGCGCGTCCCGTAGCCGACCAGGCCGCGGTCCCCGTACGTCACCGGCTCGACGTGGTGGGTGAGCATGGTGTCGGTCTCGATCCGCTCGGTGTCCGCCACCCCGGCCCAGGCCCGGACCCGGCGGGCCAGTTCGTAGCCCATGTGCCAGGCGTTGTCGAGCCGGCCCGGCGTGTGGAAGGTGGCCCGCATGTCCGCGGCCAGCTCGCGCAGCTCGGTGATCGCGGGGTGTGCCTGGCCGCCCTGGCCGGCCAGCTCGCGGGCCCGTGCGACCCACCGCAGCCGCTCGGCGATCCGCTGCGGGGCGACCCCGTTGAGGAAGTCCGTGGACATCGGCTCGGGCAGCTCCCGGACGACCCGGACGATGTCCGCCGCGTACGGCCCCGCCTCGGTGTACGGGTCCAGCCCGAGCCGCGCGGCGGCCCGGCAGAACGCCTCCTCCGCCGGGTCGGTGGCGGCGAGTTCGGCCCACTCCCGCTGCAGCGGGGTGCCGGTGATGCCCCAGTCGGCGAGCCGGGCGACGACCGCGTCGACGAAACCGCGCAGCGCCTCGGTGAGCGCCTCGGAGCCGACCACCGTGTTGCCGCGGGCCACGTGCCGCGGGCCGGGGCGCCAGGCCGGGACGTTGTCGGGCATCCAGACGATCCGGGTCTGCCGGCCCTCGGGCACGATCATCGCGTCCGGCCAGCGGAAGCCGCCGCCGGCCGCCCGCAGGGTGTGCCGGCGCGAGCGGACCCACCAGGATCCGCGCTGGTCGCCGACGCCGTTGCGGTAGGCGAAGCGCAGCTGGGAGATCTGGGTGCCGGGCCTGGCCTCGGCCAGCAGCGACCACCAGTTGAAGGCGATCCACTCGGCGAGCGGGTAGAGCGAGCCGGTGGTGTACGGGCGGACGGTGCCGGCGACCGGGTCCTCGACCGTGGTCAGGGGGGTCTCCGAGCCGATGGTGATCTCCAGATCGGCCCAGGTGGCGGTGAGTTCGTCGGCCGGGACGGTCGAGGGCTCGTGCCACTTCCAGGTGAACGCGACGTCGGGGAGCGTGCTCATCCGAGGCCCTCCGGCCACTCGCTGGGGTGCAGGGGGTAGCCGGTGTACTGACCGGACAGCCGGCCGGTGAGCCGGAACTCGTGGACGTCGTCGCCGTCCCGGTGCCACACGTAGGCGGGGAAGCCGCTGTCCCAGGGGCCGCCGACCGGGCCTTCGGCGAGCGCCTCGCGCAGCAGCTCGACCGGGGCGCGGTCCCCGGCGCCGGTCCAGTGCAGGACGTCCGGCGAGGGCGGGTCCCACGGGGTGAACGAGGCTTTCGGGGCGAGCGCCGCGCGGTCGGCGTCGCCGGGCGGCTCGGACACCGTCCGGCGCTGCGGGCGCCCGCGCTCGGGCGCGCGAATGTCGGACATGGGCAGGGACCTCCGCTGCGGTTCGTGGGCGGGAAGCGGGAGTTGGGCGTGTGCGGGGCGTGCGGGGGTTTCGCGGTGTGCGGGGGTTTCGCGGCGTGCGGGCGTGCGGGGCGTGCGCGCGCGTGGCGTACGGCGGATCAGTCGACGGTGCCGAGCGGCCGGCCGGGCCAGCCCTCGGGCACCGGCAGGCCGTGCAGCCGGGCCAGGGTGGCCGGGACGTCGACCGGCGCGGCCGGCCGGTCGTCGGTGTGCCGCGACGCGAAGCCCGGGCCGAGCCCGGCCCAGAACGACTCCCGGCGGTGCCAGCCGCTCTGCCAGGTGCGGTGGACGTGCGCGGCCCACTGGGGGTCGCCCAACGGGAGGTAGCGCCAGTCGGCGGGCTCCATGACCAGGTCGGGCGCACCGGCCGTCGCGGCGCCCGGGTAGACCTCCTCGCGGTCCAGCACACCGGTGAGGAACGGCCGCCCGGTCCGCGGGTTGACCGTCTCCAGCAGCGCGGCCCGCACCTCGTCGCGGACCCGCCGGTAGTCGGCCTCGGCGATCCGGCCGGCCTTGTAGCGGTCCCGCAGGTTGATGTTGATGCCGTGGGTGCCCTGGACCGCCTCGAAGGCGGTGGTGTTCGCCCAGTCCACCCGGCCGTCCGACGTCTTGGCGAGCAGCCCGGCGCGCTCCAGGTCGTCGTTGACCGAGCAGTAGTTCCGCAGCGGCCCGAAGCCGATCTCGGAGAACGCCAGCACGTCGGTCCGGTCGCCCGCCGCCGCCAGGGCGTCCTGGATGACCTGGTCGCAGGTGCGGTACGCGGCGAACACCGCGCTCTCCTGCTCGCGGTCGGGGCCGTGCTCCAGCTCCTGCCAGTAGATGTGCGAAGTCCGGTCGATGCTGGTGAGGTTGACGATCACCACATCGTGCTCGGGCAGCAGCGCGAGGGCGGCCCGGCCGCGCTGGCGGTCGGCCTCCAGCAGCCGGGGCAGCAGCTCGTCGCGGGGCTGCCCCGTCCAGAAGATGGAGACGTCGTGCACCGGCCGGATCCCCTGCTTGGCGAGCCGCCGCTGGAGGTCCCTCGGGTGGCTGGCGTGCAGGGTGGCGTACATCGGATAGCCGATCACCGAGCCGTCCATCGGCTCGATCGGGTGGGTTCCGAAGAGCCCGATCGAGGCGAAGCGCAGCCCCGCGAAGGTCTCGTGCTGCCAGAGCAGCGGGTGCCTGCGGTCTCCGGAGCCCAGCACCTGGGGCGAGTACTCCGGGTCGTGGCAGGTCCAGTAGGAGAAGTAGCCGTGGTCGGCGGCCCGTTGGCCGGTGAGCACGCTCACCAGGCCGGGCGGTTCGTAGGGCGTGCCTTCCGCGACCAGCGAGCCGTGGGCGCCCTCGGACCGCAGCCTGGCGTACCCGGGCAGCAGCCCCTGGTCGCACCAGCGGTCGAGCAGGGCGGGGGCGGCTCCCTCGGTGATGATGACGATGGTTCGGTTCCGCTCAGTCACCCATTACTCCCTCGGCCGGCCGTACAGGGGATCGGGTTGCCGGATGGTGGACACCGGCGGGAATTCGAGCTCGGGTCGCACAGGAGCCGCGGCACCGCGGACGGCGCGCACCGGGAACGGGGGGTGAGCGCGGGCGTCGGGGTACGACGGCGAACAGGCCGCCCGGCCGGACGCGGACGACCGCCACCGGGCCAACGGCCTGCGCATCACGGTAACGGTTCCGTCAGTTGTCGTGTCCCGCTCGGAATGACGTTGGCCGAAAAGCCGCTCGCCGAACGGGCGTCCGGGCCCGGCGCGGTATCCGGAACGCCCCTTCCCGTTCCGCTTGGGCCGCGTGTCCGCGCCGTTCCCGCTCCGTACCCGAAGATCCCTTGTGTCCCTTGAGTCCACTGGGGCCACACCGTCGGGAAAGGCCATTCAAGCCAACTCGGGCCACGGACCGGCACCCCTTCTTGACAGTCTGTGACGCGACTTGACTAGAGTGCCGATGTCGCCCCGGTTCCCGGGTGCCCTGCTCCGCCGACACCGAGGGACGGCTTCCGGCCGTCCCTCCGGTGCGCGTTCCGCCAGCCCTTCTCCGGTGTGCGTTCCCCCAAGCCCCCCTCCGGCGTGCGCTTCCTCCTCCGCCCGGCCGCCCCCGGCCCGGGGCGGTGAGCCCTGTCAGCGCCGACCGGTGTCCTCGCGAAGGAAAGGACCTGCTATGACCGTGTTGGGCCTCGGCGGTTCCGGGCACGACTGGTCGTCGTGCGCCACTGACGGCAGCCGCCTCGTCGCCGTCGACGAGGAGCGCCTGGTGCGCAGCAAGTACGGGCTGGGCACCGACCTGCTGGCAGGCGCCAGCCGGCAGGCCGTCCTGGCCCAACTCGGCAGCAGCGCGGCCGAGGTGGAGCACGTCGTCGCCTGCGAACTGGTGCCGCGCCCCTTCTACCACTCCTTCCGCAACCGGGTGCAGGTGATCAACCACCACCTGGCGCACGCCTACAGCGCGTTCGCGGCCTCCGGGATGAGCCGCGCCGCCGTCCTGGTCTGCGACAACTCCGGCGGCCTGGTGGCCGGCGACCGGACCGGCCCCGACGGCCGCGAGGCGGAGACGATCAGCTCCTACATCGCCGACCGGGACGGCATCCGGCTGCTGGAGCGGGTCAGCGGCGCGCACGTGGTGGACGCCGCCTCCGAGAGCGCCTACTACCAGCCCGGCGAGACCGACAACTCGCTGGGCCACTTCTACCGCGCCGCCAGCATCGCGATCGGACTGGCCTACACCGGGCCCAAGACCCGCTTCCCGGTCAGCGAGGACGGCAAGACCATGGGCCTGGCCCCGTACGGCGACGAGCGGTTCGTCGACGAGCTGGCCGAGCTGGTCGACCTGCGGCCCGGGGGCGGGATCGGCATCTCCGCGAGCAAGGTCTCGCACGTCCTCGAACGCCTCGCCCGGGACGCCGACTTCGACACCCGGGCGGCGATCGCCCGGGCCGCCCAGGAGGTGCTGGAGCGCGCCCTGGTGCACTGCGCCCGCGCCCTGCACGCGCGCACCGGGCTGACCGACCTGTGCATCGCCGGCGGCGTCGCCCTGAACAGCGTCGCCAACGGCCGGATCCTCCAGGAGACCGGCTTCGAGCGGATCTTCGTGGTGCCCGCCGCCGGCGACAACGGCATCAGCCTCGGCTGCGCCTACTACGGGCTGCACCAGCTGGTGGGCGTGCCGATGGACGAGCTGCCCGCGTTCACCGACGCCTACCTCGGCCCGGAGTACCCGCAGCAGCGCGTCGACGCGGCGGTGGCCGCCTCCGGCCTGCCCGCCCGGCGGCCCGACGACCTGCCCGCGGAGGTGGCCGCGCTGCTCGCCGAGGGTCGGCTGGTCGGCTGGTGGGACGGCCGCAGCGAGTTCGGCCCGCGGGCGCTGGGCCACCGCAGCATCCTCGCCGCGCCGTACCCGGCCTCGGTGCGCGACCACCTCAACGAGCAGGTCAAGTTCCGCGAGTGGTTCCGCCCCTACGCGCCGATCGTCCGCGCCGAGCGCAGCGACGACTTCTTCGACCTCGGGCAGCCCTCGCCGTACATGCTGATCGTCACCCGGGTGACCCGGCCGGACGTCATCCCGGCCGCCTCCCACGTGGACGGCACGGCCCGGCACCAGACCCTGTTCGAGCACCAGAACCCCACCGTGCACGCGCTGCTGGGCGAGTTCGAGCGGCTCACCGGCTGCCCGGTGCTGCTCAACACCTCCTTCAACACGGCCGGCGAGCCCATCGTCGAGACCCCGGAGGAGGCGGTCGCGGCCTTCGCCTCGATGAACCTCGACCACCTCGTCGTCGGCGGGCACCTGCTCAGCAAGTCCTGAGCGGAGCGGGGCGCGGCGGCACCGGACGGACCGACGAACGCGCGACGGACGAACGCACGACGGACGCACCACGGACGCACGACGGACGGAGGACGCGTGGCGAAGCCGGAGAAGCGGGAGAACCAGGGCTCATGACGGTACTGGTGGTCGGAGGAGGGCCGACGGGCCTGGCGGCGGCGCTGTTCCTGGCCCGCGCCGGCATCACCGTCCGGCTGCTGGAGCGCCGGAGCACCACCTCGCCGCTGCCCCGCGCGACCCATGTCACCCGGCGGACGATGGAGCTGCTGCGCGAGGCCGGGCTGGAGGCGGAGGTCGCGGCGGTCGGCTTCGAGGTGGTGCCCGGCGACGACCCGCGGGCCCGCACCGAGCCGGACCGGGTCCTGCCGCGCACGGTGGTCGGCGTCGGCTCGCTCGCCCGGCTGGACGCCGCCGAGGTGCTGGAGACCGGCGAGGAGGAGCTCGCCGTCCCCGGCCCGTGCCCGCCGTTCTGGTGCGGCCAGGACCGGTTGGAGCCGCTGCTGCGCGACGCCGCCGTCCGGGCCGGGGCGGACGTCCGGTTCGGCCACGAGCTGGTCGGACTGGACGCCCGGGAGGACGGCGTGCTCGCCCGGGTGCGCCGTCCGGACGGCCGCGAGGACCGGTTCGCCGCCGCCTACCTGGTCGCCGCGGACGGCGCGCACGGCTGGATCCCGGAGCACGTCGGCATCGTCCGCACCGGCCTGGGCACGGTGTCCCGGCGCACCAGCATCCTGTTCCGGGCCGATCTGACGGGGCTGATCGGCGACCGCCGCTTCTTCATGAGCATGATCGAGAACCCCGGTTTCTCCGGCGCCGTCATGCAGCTCAACGACCCGAACGGCTGGGCGGCGGCCGTCGAGACCTCGGCCGTGCGGACCGGCCCGGAACCGCAGGGCCCGGACGCCCCGCCCGACCCCGAGCGCTGCCTGGAACTGCTCCGCGCCGCGATCGGCGTGCCCGGCCTCCCGCTCGACCTGGTCGCCACCTTCCACTGGCAGGCCCGGCACCGGATGGCCGACCGCTACCGCAGCGGCCGGGTGATGCTCGTCGGGGACGCCGCCCACCTGCACCCGCCGGCCGGCGGCTACGGCTCCAACATGGGCATCCAGGACGCGCACAACCTGGCCTGGAAGCTCGCCGCCGTCCTGCGCGGCTGGGCCGACCCCGCCCTGCTCGACAGCTACGACGCCGAGCGGCGCCCGGTCGGCGTGGCCACCGCGCAGCAGACCCTGCTGCTCGACGGCGTCCCCGCCGAGCGGCTCGGCGGCACGGCCGTCGCGGACCCGCGCACCATCATCATGGGCTACCGCTACCACTACCGCCCGGACGCCTCCACCGACTCCGACTCCGCCTCCGAGGATGCCCCGGACACCCCGTTCGCCGCGTTCCCCGCCGCGTTCGCCCTCACCGGCGCCCCCGGCAGCCGCCTGCCGCACGTCCCGGTCCGGCTGCGCCGCGGCGGCCGCCCCGTCACCGTCTCCACCCTCGACCTCTGCGCGCCCGGCCCGGCCGGCCCCGAACTCACCCTGCTCACCACCGACGAACGCTGGCGCGCCACCGCCGCCGAGGTCGCCCGCGAGCTCGCCGTCCCGCTGCGCGCGCACGTCCTGCCGGCCGACGCCGACCGCCCCGACACGCCGTCCTTCGCCCGGGCCTGCGGCACCGGACGGGCCGGCGCCCTGCTGGTCCGCCCGGACGGCTTCGTCGCCTGGCGCTGCGCGACGCACACCGCCCCGTCCGACGAGCGGCGCCGCCGACGGCTCACCGCGGCCGTCCGCGGCCTGCTGGCGCTGCCCGCGGACCTCGCCGGCACCCACCCCCTCAGGCTCCGGAGTGGCCGATGACCCCCCACCGCCCGTACTGCACCTGCTGGCCCGGCGCGACCGTCTGGCTCACCGGGCTGCCGAGCGCCGGAAAGTCGACCATCGCCGCCGAGACGGCCCGCCGCCTCGAACCCGACTTCCGGCGGGTCGAGATCCTCGACGGCGACCAGAGCCGCGCCCTGCTCACCGCCGGCCTCGGCTTCAGCCGGGAGGACCGCTTCGTCAACGTCCAGCGGATCGGCCTGGTCGCCGAGGTGCTCGCGCGCAACGGCGTCCTGGTGCTCGCTCCGGTGATCGCCCCGTACGCGGACGCCCGCGAGGCCGTCCGCAAGCGCCACGAGCAGTCCGCCACCACCTATCTGGAGGTGCACGTCGCCACCCCGGTCGAGGAGTGCGCCCGGCGGGACGTCAAGGGCCTGTACGCCCGGCAGGCGGCCGGCGGCCTGACCGGGCTCACCGGCGTCGACGACCCGTACGAGCCGCCCACCCGGCCCGAACTCGTCCTGCCCGCGCACCGGCAGAGCCTGGACGAGTCGGTCACCGCGCTGCTGCGCCTGCTCGCCGACCGGGGGCTCGCGTGAACCGCCCGCCCGGGACGCCCGGGACGCCCGCGACCCCCGGCCCGTTCGGCCCGCCCGGACCGCCGCCGGACCTGCCGCACCTGGCCGAACTGGAGTCCGAGGCCGTGCACATCGTCCGCGAGGCGGTCGGCGAGTCGGAGCGCCCGGTGCTGCTGTTCTCCGGCGGCAAGGACTCCGCGGTGGCGCTCCACCTGGCCCGCAAGGCCTTCGCGCCCGCCCCGCTGCCCTTCCCGCTGCTGCACGTCGACACCGGCCACAACTTCCCCGAGGTGCTCGCCTACCGCGACCGCACGGTCGCCGCCCACGGCCTGGAACTGCACGTCGCCTCGGTCCAGGAGGCCATCGACCGGGGCGAGTTGGCCGAGCGCCCGGACGGCAGCCGCAACCCGCTGCAGACCCACGCGCTGCGCCGCGCCCTCGAACGGCATCGCTTCGACGCGGTGTTCGGCGGCGCCCGCCGCGACGAGGAGAAGGCCCGCGCCAAGGAGCGCGTGTTCAGCCTGCGCGACGAGTTCGGCGGCTGGGACCCTCGGCGCCAGCGCCCCGAGCTCTGGCAGCTGTACAACGGCCGGCACGGCCCCGGCGAGCACGTCCGGGTCTTCCCGCTCTCCAACTGGACCGAACTGGACGTCTGGCAGTACGTCGAGCGCGAGCGGATCGACCTGCCCGACATCTACTTCGCCCACCGGCGCGAGGTCTTCCGCCGCGACGGCATGTGGCTGACCGCCGGCGACTGGGGCGGCCCCCGGCCCGACGAGCGCCCCGAGAAGCGCCAGGTCCGCTACCGCACGGTCGGCGACATGGCGTGCACCGGCGCCGTCGAGTCGGGCGCCACCACGGTGGCCGCGGTGATCGCCGAGATCAGCGCCTCCCGGCTCACCGAACGCGGCGCCACCCGCGCCGACGACCGGCTCTCCGAGGCCGCCATGGAGGACCGCAAGAGGGAGGGGTACTTCTGATGGCCGGCGTCCCGAACACCCCCGCCCCCGCCCCGGACGCCCTCGCGCCGGACGCCCCCGCCGCCGCCTCGCTGCTGCGCTTCGCCACCGCGGGCTCCGTCGACGACGGCAAGTCCACCCTCGCCGGGCGCCTGCTGCACGACTCCAAGTCGGTGCTCGCCGACCAGCTGGCCGCCGTCGAACACGCCTCGCGGGTGCGCGGCCTCGCCGAACCGGACCTCGCCCTGCTCACCGACGGGCTGCGCGCCGAGCGCGAACAGGGCATCACCATCGACGTCGCCTACCGCTACTTCGCCACCCCCAGGCGGCGGTTCGTCCTCGCCGACACCCCGGGACACGTCCAGTACACCCGCAACATGGTGACCGGCGCCTCGACCGCCGAGCTCATGGTGATCCTCACCGACGTCCGGCACGGCGTCGTCGAACAGACCCGGCGGCACGCCGCCGTCGCCGCCCTGCTGCGGGTGCCCCGGCTCCTGCTCGCCGTCAACAAGATGGACCTGGTCGACTGCGCGGAGCCGGCGTTCGCCGCCGTCGCCGACCGGTTCGCCGCCCTCGCGGACTCCCTGGGCATCGGCTCGGTCACCGCGATCCCGATCTCGGCCCGCGACGGCGACAACGTCGTCACCCCGTCCCGGCGGATGGACTGGTACGGCGGGCCGACCCTGCTGGAGCACCTGGAGACCGTCCCCGCCGCCGGCGAGCCCGAGGACGCCCCGGCCCGCCTCCCGGTCCAGTACGTGATCCGCCACGGCGGGCGCGGCTACGCCGGTCGGATCGCGGCCGGAACCCTGCGCGTCGGCGACCGGGTCGCCGTCCTGCCGTCCGGCCTGACCAGCACGATCACCGCGATCGACGCGCTCGGCACCCCGGTGGCGGCCGCCCGCGCCCCGCAGTCCGTCACCGTCCGGCTGGCCGACGACCTCGACGTGGCCCGGGGCGACCTCCTCGCCCCCGTCGACTCCGCGCCCCGCCCGGTCCGCACCGTCGAGGCCACCGCCTGCCACCTGCACGACCGCCCGCTGCGCACCGGCGACCGGGTCCTCGTCAAACACGGCACCCGGACCGTCCCGGCCCTGGTCACCGCGATCCCGGCCCGGCTCGACCCGGACGGCCTGCGCCCGTTCCCGGCGCACGACCGGCTGGACGCCAACGACCTCGGCCGGCTCACGCTGCGCACCGCCGAACCGCTCCCGGTCGACCCGTACGCCCGATCGCGCCGGAACGGCTCGTTCCTGCTCATCGACCCGGCCGACGGCAGCACGCTCACGGCCGGCATGGCGGGCCCGCCGCCGACGGCCGCGCGGGAGGCCGACTCGTAGGACCTGCGGGCCCGTTCACCACGGCATCCCGCCGGAGCCCACCGCGCAGCACCACCCCGGGGCCGTCCCGCGACGCGGGCCGGCCCCGTGCCCTCCCCCGCCCCCGTCCCCGCGACCCCCCGGAGAGCCGCATGCCCCAGCAGCCCGAGCCCCTCGACCCCCACAAGGACATGGTCGCCCTGCTCCAGGGAGCGTGGCGGGCCCGCGCCATCCACGTCGCCACCGAACTCGGCATCCCCGACCTGCTGGTCGCCGGCCCGCGCGGCGTCGCCGAACTCGCCGAGCTCACCGGCACCCACGCCCCCACCCTGGGCCGCCTGCTGCGCGTGCTCACCACCTTCGGCGTCTTCCACCGCCTGCCGGACGGACAGACCTACGAGCAGAGCCCGCTCTCCGCCGTCCTGGTCAGCGAGCCCGCCAACCCCGAGTCCACCGACGCCCGCTTCATGGCCGCCAACTGGCACTGGGCCGCCTGGGGCGACCTCCTGCACTCGGTGCGCACCGGCGAGTCCTCCTTCGAGGTGGCCAACGACGGCGTCTCCTTCTGGGAGCTGACCAAGACCGACCCGGACGCCAAGCGGCGCTTCAACGCCGCCATGAGCGCCGTCTCCGTCGCCGAGAGCACCGCCACCGCCCGCGCCTACGACTTCTCCGCCGCCCGCCACGTGGTCGACGTCGCCGGCGGCCTCGGCAGCCTCCTCGCCGCCGTCCTCACCGAGAACCCCGCCCTGCGCGGCACCATCCTGGAGCGCCCCGAGACCGTCCCGCTCGCCGAGGACCTCCTCGCCGCCTCCGGCGTCGACGGCCGCTACGAGGTGCTGGCCGGCGACTTCTTCGAGTCCGTCCCGCCCGGCGCCGACGTCTACACCATCAAGCGCGCCCTGCACGACTGGGACGACGACACCATCGTCCGCATCCTCGAACGCATCCGCGAGGCCATGCGCCCCGACTCCACCCTCCTCCTCATCGAGGGCATGGTCGACGACGAATCCGACCAGGAGGCCCTCTTCCGCGGCCTCCTCCTCACCGTCCTCGTCGGCGGCCAGGACCGCCCCGAGTCCGACTACCGCACCCTCGCCACCCGCGCCGGCCTCCGCCCCACCCGCAGCATCCCCGTCTCCGACACCCTCCGCATCCTCGAAACCCGCCTCCCCTGACCCCCGAACCACCGAAGGGCCGGCCCGGAGGCTCCCAGCCTCCGGACCGGCCCTTCGCATCGGTGGGCGCGGACGGTTTCGAACCGCCGACATCTGCTTTGTAAGAGCAGCGCTCTACCGCTGAGCTACGCGCCCCCGGTCGTGCGGGACCCGGTTTCGGGCGCACGACGAATGCTTAGGGTACCTGGTCCGGCGGGGTGGTGGGGCGGGGGTGGTCGGGGGCGGGGCGGGTGGGGTGCCGGTGCGGCGGGCGGATCGGGAAGAATGGGCGGTGGATCAACGGTCGGGAACCAGGGAGCGCGCAGTGAGGGTGGCCGGCGGAGGCGGGCGGGGGCGGCGGTGGCCGGGGAGCGGAGTGGCCGAGGCGCTGGTGCTGCCGCTGGTCTTCGCGGGTGCGCTGGGGGCCGCCGGGGCGGCGTCGTTCGGGACCGGCGGGGGCTGGTGGGGGCGGCGCGGCGGGGACGGCATGCGGGCGGACGCCCGGGCGGCACGGGACGCGGCGCAGCAGGCGTTCTACGACGTGGACTCCACGCAGCGCGAGGCGCGGCTGGCGGTGGAGACGGTGCGCTCCGCCGGGGACGGTGCGACGGTGCGGCGCGCGGTGGCGGACTTCGAGGCGATCTCCGGCCGGGTCGACCAGGTGACCGTGAACTACCTGGCCGCCCTCGACGCGCACGACCTCGACGCGGAGGACCTGGAGTCCGGGGCGGCCGCCCGCGCCAAGCACCAGCTCGACGACGTGAAGGGGCAGCTCGGCTCGGCGCTCGCGGAGCTGAACGACTTCCTGCGCAAGCTGCGCCCGACGCTGGACCGGGCCGAGCAGCAGCTGATGCGAGTGACCCCGGCGATCGAGCAGGCCAGGCGGGCGCTGCTGGACGCCAGCAACGCGCTGGACACCGCGCGCGGCGCCGGGCTGCGGGCGGACGAGCTGGCGGCGCGGCTGGCGGAGCTGGCGCCGGAGCTGGGGCGGCTGAACGAGGGCGTGGCGCAGCACGGGGTGCCGGGCACCCTGGAGCGGGCCGAGCGGGTGCGGGAGCGCGCGGAGGCGATCGCGGCGGAGGCCGGGCAGCTGCCGGAGCGGGCGCGGGAGATCGACCGGCGGGTGGCCAGCCTGCGGACCAGGATCCAGGCGCTGGAGACCAAGGCCGGGACGGTGGAACCGGCGCTGAGCGAGCTGCGCCGGCGGTTCGCCACCGCGTGCTGGCAGGACCTCCAGCGGGTGCCGGACCAGGTCGCGGAGACCGGGCGGGCCGCCGAGGGCAAGCTCGCCGAGGCCGCCCGGGCCCGGGACGAGCAGCGCTGGGCGGACGCCACCGGCGCGCTGGGCACGGTGCGCGCGCTGCTGGACGCGGCGGACGGGTCGGTGGTCGCGGTGAACGACCGGCTGCGGCAGCTGAACGAGGTGCAGATCGACCCGCACAAGGAGGTCGAGCGGGCCCGGTTCGCGCTGCGGGACGCCCAGCGCCTCGCGATGGCCGGGCGGCACGCGCCGGACCCGCGGCACGCGGGACCGCTGGACGCGGCGGTGGCCCGGGTGGACCGCGCGCTGGCGGAGCTGGAGTCGGCCGGGCGGCACCCGGACTACTGGCGCTTCCTGACCGAGCTGGCCGGGGCGCGGGAGACGGCGGCCGACGTGGTGGAGCTGATCCGCGGCGAGCTCGGCGGCGGAGTGCGGTAGCCCGGACAGCGAGACGGCAGGGCGGCACGGCGGCACGGCGGCACGGCGGCGCGGTAGCAACTGGTGGCAGGGCAACCAGGCACGGCAGTGGGCCGGCGGGCCTGCCGACCGGACGGCGACGCGGATACGCTGGCGGACATGCCTCGTTATGACTTCCGCTGCCGCGCCTGTGGCGCCACCTTCGAGCTCCGCCGCCCGATGGCGCAGGCGGGCGACCCCGCCGTCTGCCCGCAGGGCCACCAGGACACCGTGAAGCTGCTGTCGACCGTCGCCGTCACCGGCGCCGCCTCCGCCGGCGGCGCGCCGCAGCAGGCCCCGTCGGCCGGTGGCGGCGGGGGCTGCTGCGGCGGCGGCTGCTGCGGCTGACCAGCCGGGGGCGTGTCGGGCCGCCCCCTAGGACACCCCGACCAGGACGCCCCGACCAGCTAGGACGCCCCGACCGCCGCGGCGTCGGCCTCGACGGCCTCGCCGCGCACCCGGGCCAGGAAGCGGCGGACGATCTCCTCGCCCGCCGCCACGCCCACCTCGTCGAGGACGGTGACGCCGGGCGCCGTCCACCCGGTGTCGGCCAGCTCGCCGTGCCCGGGGCGCCAGGCGGCGTCGGCGGCGCGCAGCAGGTCGGCGTCGAGCAGGGAGTCCCCGGCGGAGAGCACGGTGGCCCCGCCCACCCGCCGGACGACCTCGGCCAGCGCCGCGCTCTTGCTGAGCGGCGCCGGCACGGCGTACACCTTGCGGCCCTGGAGCGAGACGGTCCAGCCGCGCTCGGCGCACCAGCCGGTGAGCTCCGCGAGCCAGCCCTCCGGCAGCTCGGCGCGCTCGACGACCAGGTAGGCGAACAGCTCGTCGGCGACCCGCCGCTTGTGCGTCCACTCGGGGTCGGCGCAGAGCGCCAGGTGCTCGACCACCTCGGCCAGCGGCGCCGCCCCGGCGGCCAGCCGGGCGGCCATCTCGTCCTCCCAGTCGGTGTCCGGCACGCCGTCGACGAGCAGCCGCCCGCCGTTGGCGCAGATGGCGTACGGCGGGACCCAGCCGGGCGTGGGCCCGGGCAGGTTGACCCGCTCGTACTGGGCCCGGGTGCGGGTGGTGGCGGGGACGAGCACCGCCTCCCGGGTGAGTTCCACGAGCAGCTCGGCGGCCTGCTCGGTCATGAACGAGAGCGCCTTGCCGTCGTGCACCTCGACCGAGAGCAGGCGCGGCGCGAGCCGGTCCGGCACGTCGAGGGCCAGGGCCCGGTTGGAGTAGATCAGGGTGCGGTCGAGGTCGCTCGCGACGAGGAAGCGGCCCGCGGCTCCGCCGTTCATGCCACCGCTCAGGTAACCAGTCATCGGGGCTCAGGACTCCTT
Source organism: Kitasatospora sp. NPDC057692 (assembly GCF_042799475.1). NCBI lineage: Bacteria > Bacillati > Actinomycetota > Actinomycetes > Kitasatosporales > Streptomycetaceae > Kitasatospora > Kitasatospora sp. NPDC057692. Next base: position 19,626 of record NZ_JBHVIV010000097.1, read on the forward strand.
CACCAGGACGGCCGTACCGGAGGCGCCGGTCGCCCCCCGGGTGTAGCGGGGGTGGATGAGGCCGACGCACGAGTACGGCAGGTCGTCCACCTCCTCGACCGGGACCCCCCGCTGGGCGGCGAGCAGCCGGACGTGGTCGAGGTCGGCGCCCGCGCCGCGCCGGGCCAGCACCCGCCAGGGGACGCGGCGCAGCATGACCCGGGTGGTCTCGCCGACGCCGGGCTTGACCAGGTTGACGTCGTCGATGCCGAACTCGGCGCTGATCCGCTCGACGGCGGCCCAGCCGGCCCAGTCGGGGGCGCGCTCCGCCGCGTGCTCGGCGGAGAGGAACCGCCCGGCCGCCTCGACGGCCTCGGCCCGGACGTCCGCGAAGTGGTCGGCGACGGTGTCCAGGAAGGCGCCGGAGACGTCGGCGCCGGCCAGCTCGGTGTAGTGCTTGGCGCCGTGGAAGTCGTTCGGGCCGATCAGGTCGGCGCGCAGCACGGTGCGCGAGACCAGGCCGGAGACGGTCGAGTTGAGGCAGGCGGAGGGGATCAGGAAGTCGTCCCGGGTGCCGAAGGTGGACACGCAGCGGCCGGGGTCGGCGAGGACGGCGAGGCCGGGTTCGAAGCCGGTGCCGGCGAGCGCCTCGGCGAGTTCGCGGGTGATCGCGCCCTTGCCGGTCCAGCCGTCGACGAACACCACGTCGGCCGCCCGGTGGTGGGCGTCCAGGTAGCGCAGGGCGACCGGGTCGATGCCGCGGCCGCGGACGATGGAGACGGCGTAGTGCGGGGCGTCGACGCCGTGTCCGGCGGCGAGCCAGCGGCGGATCAGGACGCCGACGGGCGTGCCGGCCCGGGCCAGCGAGGCCAGCACCAGGCCGGGGCCGCGCTCGCGCAGCAGGGTCTCGGCGACGGTGCCGACGGCGAGCGCGATCCGCCGGGCGGAGGCGCGCAGGGCCTGGTGGAACAGCTCCTGGTACTCGGGGCTCGGCTGGTACTCGACCGGCAGTGACTCGGCGTAGTGGGCGCCGCCGCGCTGCACGGCCTCCTCGCGCTCCTCGGTGGGTGCCTCCAGGGCGACCTCGGAGAGGTCCTTGAGCAGCCAGGCCACCTCGTCGGCCCGGTAGGAGGAGAACGCCGGGCCGTACAGCGGCTGCGGGAGCGCGGTGGGCCGGTGGGAGGGCAGCACGGCGAGCACCACCCGGTCGGTGACGCGCCGCAGCTGGCCGATCAGGGCGCGCTCGCCCTCGTGCAGGGCCGGGGTGTCGGCGATGTCGTCGACCACCAGGACCACGGTGCCGAAGCGGCGGGCCGGGTCGGCGCCGGGGGCGACGTTGTAGACGTAGCGCTCGCGCGAGGAGTCGTCGGCCGGGTCGTCGTGGGCGGGGAAGGCCAGCCGGGTGCGGATGGCGTAGCCGGGGTCGTCGACCGCGAGGACGGGAGAGCGGGTGGTGGTCGAGCTGTGGACGCGGTCGGCCCCGCCGGGGAGCCGCTCGGCCAGCGCGCCGGCCAGGCGCAGCGGCGCGTACATCAGCTCCTCGAAGCCGAGCACCAGCACCCGCCCGCCGGTGCCGGAGCCCCCATCGACCGAGCCCCCATCGACCGAGCCCCCGCCGACCGCGTCGCCGTCGACCGCGTCGCCCTCGACGGCCGCCGCCAGCTGCTCGGCCAGCGCCGGCAGCGCCTCCTCCAGCCGGGCCCGGTGCTCCGGGGTGAAGCCGTGCCGCCCACCGTCGGGCAGCCCGTCCGGCCAGGCCAGCTCGACCCGCACCAGCGGCGCGGCCGGGGCGGCCGGCGGCTCGGGGGCCGGTCCGGCCTCGGCGATCAGCCGCTCGGCCCGGTCCAGGATGTCCGCGGGCAGCTCGACGCCGCCGCCGGCCAGCGCCACCAGGTCGAGCCGGACGCCGAGTTCGGCGGCGGTGTCGGCGAGCCGCCGCCGGTCCTCGGCGCCGCGCAGGTCGACCAGGGCGACCACCACGTAGTGCTCGCGCGGGTGGCGGGCGTGCAGGGCGCGGATGGTGTTGAGCACGGTGGTGCCGGTGGAGAACTCGTCGTCCACCAGGACGAGCGGGCCGTCGCCGGCGAGCAGCCCGGGGTCGGCGGGCAGCAGCAGGTGGGAGGTGGCGTGCGAGTGCTCCTCCTCGAACCCGCCGAGCGGGGCGAGCCCGGGCACCGGGCGCCGGGTGGAGTGCAGGTAGGGGGCGTCCAGTCCGTCGGCGACACTGTGGCCGAGGCCGGTGGCGGTCTCGGCGTAGCCGAGCACCACGGCGTCGGCGAGGGCCCGCCCGCCGAGCGGGCCGAGCAGCTCGCGGACCCGGCGGCCGAGTTCGAGGCCGGCGCCGTGCACCACGGCGGGGCGCTGCGGCACGTGCTTGCCGAGCACGGTGGAGACCAGCAGGTGGGCGCGCTTGCGGTTCTCCCGCAGGGCCAGGCCGACCAGTTCGGGGAGGCGCTCGGAGCCGGTCAGCGCGACGCCGGCCCGCTCGGCCACCCAGCGGCCGGTCCACTCCCGCGGTCCGGCCGACGGCTCCGTTCCGGTCCGCTGCTGCTCTGCTGCTGTCACGAAGGGGTCCTGCTTTCGGTGGTGCGGTGCGGTGGGCAAGGTCGGGGAGGGCCGGTCGGGGAGGGCCGGTCGGCCCGAACAGGGTCGGCCCGGACAAGGTCGGGCGCAGGGCCCGGAGGGGCCGGGGGAGCTCAGCGGCAGAGGCAGGCCGACAGCAGCTCCGCGAAGCTGACGTCCTCGCGGGCCACCCCGAACACCTCGGCGCGCAGCATCACCCGCTCCGCCCAGGCCCGGTGCGGCTTGGCCTCGTTCATCTTGTTGGTGTACGCCGAGCGCAGCACCCCGCCCCCGCCCCGCTCCTGCTGGAGGATGTCCCGGGCGTCGCTGTACTCCTCGTGCGTGACGACGGACAGCGCGTGCACCGCGGGCACATGGCTGGGGTGGATGCAGGTCTTGCCCAACAGGCCGTTGGCGCGGTCGAGTTCGATCTCGCGGATCAGCCCGTCCAGGTCGTGCTCGATGATCCGCCGGCGGACCGCCTCCCGGGAGGGCTCGGCCTCGGCGAACGGGGTGCGGCGCAGCTGCGGCTTGAACATCCGCTCCTGGACCGGGAAGTACTCCCAGACCGGGCCGGTGATGGTGAACCCGGTGCCGTCGGCGCGGCCGAGCACATTGACCACGTCGCCGATCACCGAGGCGACCAGGGCCACGTCGTACGCGGTCAGGTCGGGCGAGCGGCGCAGGCCGTAGGCGGAGCAGAGGTCGGTCACGCCGAGGCGGACGGCGAGGACCCGCTCGCGGTGCTTCTCCAGCAGCCGGGCTATGCCGAACAGCTGGTCGCGGCGGGTCTCCAGGTGGGCGAGCTCGGGGGACTCCAGCACGGGCATGGCGAACAACCGGCGGCCGGTGGCGGCCCCGGCCCCGGCGAGCGCCTCCAGGAACTCCCCGCCGGTCTCCTCGGTGAACTTGGGCAGCACGAATCCGGTGAGCACGCCGATCGCCGGTCCGAGCCGCTCGGCGAGGTCGGTGAGCTGGGCGGCGGTCCGCACTCTGATGAAGAGGAGGGGAAGATCCTGTGTGCAATCCGTGGAGGCTCCGGCCGCTCCGCCACCCTCCGTGACCTCCGTCCACAGCGCGCCCAGCTGGGCCACCAGGTTGGCCTCGGCGTCCGGCACCTCGTGGTCGGCGATGGCGTCCTCCAGGCAGAGGACCATCGAGACGACCCCCTGCGCGGCCTGCTTGCGGATGTCCGCGCGCAGGGTGGGCCGGGTGGCCGGGCTGTAGAGCGTGGCGCCCAGCGCGGTGGCCAGCACGGCCGGGTCGCCGTCCGGGGTGAACTCCCCGGGCCCCACGAGAAAGAGCCGGTCGCGGACGTCGTCCGCCAGGTGGCCGAAGTGGCGCAAGGTGCTCTCCTCAGGAGTTCGGCCGCCGGTCCGGCGGAGGCGGGGAGGGGCGGTGACGAGCCCCGGTGCGACACCCGGTTCAACCGGCTCGACGGCCGTCGTGGTTCCCGGCCCGCTTCCGGCCGGTCACCGTCGACCGACCCCCGAAGGACTCCCGCCCGCCCATCGTACGGACGGCTCCGGGCGCATGCCGGTTCCGCAATGGCGAATTCTCGGAAGGTTACCCTCCACTTCACAAACCGCAAGCGTTGGCAAAGTCCCACCACGACGCCTCCCCCGGTCACGTTGTCCGAAGGGGTGGCGAACAGGCAGGATGGTCGGCTATGACGCACGTGATGGCCAAGGGCGCCAACATCGCACTGCCGGTGGCGGCGGTCCGCGCCGTGCTGCGCTGGAGCGCCACGCCCGGTGCGCCGGACGTGGACGCCTCCGCCCTGCTGCTCGGCCCGGGCGGCAAGGTCGGTTCGGATGCCGACTTCGTCTTCTACAACCAGCCGCGCCACCCGTCCGGCCTGGTGCGCCACCTGCCCAAGCAGCAGAGCGCCGACGGCACCGAGATCACCGACACCGTCGAGGTCGAACTCGGCAAGCTGTCGGCCCACGTCGACCGGGTGGTGCTGGCCGGCTCCTCCGAGGGCGGCTCGTTCCGCACGGTGGCCGGGCTGCGCCTGCAGCTGTTCGACGCGGCGGCCGGCGAGGGCGCGCCGCCGCTGGCCGAGTTCGCGATGGCCGACGGGGACGAGGTCACCGCGCTGGTCGCGGGCGAGCTGTACCGCCGGGCGGGCGCCTGGAAGTTCCGGGCCGTCGGCCAGGGCTACGCGTCCGGGCTGATCGGCCTGGCCACCGACTTCGGCATCACCGTCGAGGACGAGGGCGACCCGGGCACCGGGTCCGCCCGGTCCCAGCCCCCGGCCGGACCGCCCGCCGCCCCGGCCGCGGACCCGCGGACCGCGCTGCCCGACCCCCGGCCGGCCGGCCGCCCCGAGCCGGGCACCTTCACCCTGGCCCCGGCCGTCCCGCAGCCGCAGGCCGCCGCCCAGGCCACCCGGACGCCGGCCGGCGTCCCCGCCAACACGCCCCCGCCGCCGCCCAACCCGCCCACGGTGCCGCCGAACGTCCCGCCGGCCCCGACCGCGCCGCCCACCCGGCAGCCCGGTTACGGCTACCCCCAGCCGCAGCCTCAGCAGGCCCCGCAGCAGGCCCCGCAGCAGCAGGGCGGCTACGGCCACCCCCAGCAGCCCGCGGCCCCGGGCTACGGCTACCCCCAGCAGACGCCGCAGCCCCCGCAGCAGGGCGGCTACGGCTACCCGCCGCCGAACACCGCGCCCCCCGTGCAGCAGCAGCCGCCGGCACCCGCCGCCGAGGAGTTCGCCCTGCCCCCGCAGGGCCCGCAGTTCCAGCCCCGCTGAGCCGCTCCCTGCCGCCGCCCCTGCCCCCCCGCCCGGTCCCCCGGGCCGGGGCTCACTCCGGCTTGTACCCGCGCTGCCACTGCATCCCGAAGCCGTACAGCCGGTCGATGTCCGCCTGGAACCCGTTGACGTAGCGCACCTCGCGCCGCACCGTGAGCGTGTTGTCCCCGCTGTTCTCGATCAGCACCACCGCGCAGGACCGCGCCGCCGGGGCCCGCTCCTCCAGCTTGACCTCGATCCGCGGCCCGGACTGCGGCACGATCGTCACCACCGCGTTGGTCTGCTCGAAGGCGGGCGTGCCGTCGTAGATGTACACGAACACCAGCAGCCGCTTGAACTGGTCCTTCTTCTCCAGGTTGATGTACATCGTCTCGCCGGACGGCGCACCGTACTGGTCGTCGCCGCTGAGCTTGACGTACGGCGGGTGCTGCAGATCCCCGAGGAGACCCCCCAGCGGCTGCACCACCCCCCGCTTGCCGTCCGCGAGCTCGTACATGCAGGCCAGGTCGAGGTCCACGTTGACCTGCGCGTTCTGGCTGGAGTCCGGCTCCATCGGGCTGAAGATGCGCGGGCTGAAGAACCGCCGCACGGTGTCCCCGGCGGACGCCCGCGCGGCGCCCGTCCGGGTGGTCCAGTGCAGGTTGACGTAGAGGTAGCCGGTGGTCGCCGCCGCACCGGTGATCGCGTGCTGCGGCGACGACTTGGTCAGGGTGACCTTGAACTGACCGCCGGTGTCGAGACTGTTCCGCTCCCCGCGCAGGTACTCCCAAATCGAGGCCATGCCGTCCTCCCCCAGCCCCGTCAGTCGCTCTGACGGTCCGCCGCTCCATGATCGGGCATCAACCCGCCCGCGGGTACCCGGACTCCCCTACCCGCGGCCGCTCCGGGGACACCGCCAGGACACCGGCGGGTCGATTGGCGGGGCGAAGGCCGACTCCCGTACCATGCCGCCACTTCGGACGCGATATCGTCTAGCCGCACAGGTGTCCCGTGCGCCCCCTTGTCCCGGGCGTGCCGGGCCACCCGTCCGACCACGACGCACCGTCAGGCCCGGTCCCGGGGACGAGTCCTGACCACCGTGTCGCACTGTGACCTGTCCCCTGCGGAAACCCGAGGCCCGACCCGCAATGAACCTGACCTCCATACAGCTGGTCTGGACCGTCATCGGCGGCGCAGCCCTGCTGTTCACCGCCATCCTGGTGGCGACGCTGCGCTTCAAGAACAACAGCCGGAAGCAGGAGTCCGGCGACTCCTGGGAGCGCAGCGAGGAGCGCCGCCGGCGCAAGGAGATGATCTACGGGATCTCCTCCTACGTCCTGCTGTTCTGCTGCGCCGGCGTCGCGGCCGCGCTCTCCTTCCACGGCCTGGTCGGCTTCGGCAAGGAGAACCTCGGCCTGTCGAACGGCTGGGAGTACCTGGTGCCGTTCGGCCTGGACGGCGCCGCGATGTTCTGCTCGGTGCTCGCCGTCCGCGAGGCCAGCCACGGTGACGCGGCGCTCGGCTCGCGTCTGCTGGTCTGGGTGTTCGCCATCGCCTCGGCCTGGTTCAACTGGGTGCACGCCCCGCGCGGCATGGCCCACGACGGCGCCCCCGAGTTCTTCTCCGGCATGTCGATCTCGGCCGCGATCCTCTTCGACCGCGCGCTGAAGCAGACCCGCAAGGCCGCCCTGCGCGAGCAGGGCCTGGTGCCGCGCCCGCTGCCGCAGATCCGCATCGTCCGCTGGCTGCGCGCCCCCCGCGAGACCTACGCCGCCTGGTCGCTGATGCTGCTGGAGAACGTCCGCAGCCTGGACGAGGCCGTCGAGGAGGTGCGCGAGGAGCGCCAGGCGAAGCTGGACGCCAAGGTGCGGGCCCGCAGCGCCGACCGCCGCGAGCGCGCCGAGCTGAAGGCCATCTCCCGCCAGTCGGGCGGCATGCTCTCCCGCAACCGCAGCGGCCGCCAGGTGCCCGCCCTCGCCTCCGCCGGAGACGGCCCGAGCGCTACGGAGCCTGCCCTAGCCGCCGAGGCGGACGCTTCCTCCTCCCTCGCCGGCGCCTCCGCGCTGGAGCCGGCCTCGCTGGGCTCCCTGGAGACCGGCCGCCGCCCGCGCACCTCCGTCGGCGGCAGCACCGCCTCCTCCTCGGCCTCCTCGTCCTACCGCAGCAGCTCGACCATCGACCTGACGCCGGACGACGACACCCTGTCGATGCCCAAGCTGGACTCGCTGGAGCGCAAGCTGCGCGCCATCGAGCAGCAGCTCGGCTGAGCAGCCACCCCGCACGACGCCGAACGGCCGTTCCCCACTCGGGAGGAACGGCCGTTCGGCGTTGTGCTGTGCTGTACCGCTGTGACGCCGTGGCGCCGTACGGGGGAGCTACTGGGCGCTGCCCACCAGCTCCCGCTCCCCGTCGCCATCGCCGCCGCCGGCGCCGTCGCGCCGGTTGCGCAGGATCGACGAGCCGAGGGCGAGGCCGATGAAGGCGACGCCGATGAGGCCGGTGACGATCTCCGGGATGTGGTACTCGATGCCGACCATCAGGATGACCGCGAGCGCACCGATCGCGTAGTGCGCGCCGTGCTCCAGGTAGACGTAGTCGTCCAGGGTGCCCTTGCGGACCAGGAAGACGGTCAGCGAGCGGATGTACATCGCGCCGATGCCGAGGCCCAGGGTGATCTGGAAGATGTCGCTGGAGATCGCGAACGCGCCGACCACGCCGTCGAAGGAGAACGAGGCGTCCAGCACCTCCAGGTACATGAACAGGAAGAACGCGGCCTTGCCGCCGACCTGGACGATCGACTTGCCGGACTTCTCGGCCTCCTCCTCCTTCTCGGCCTCCTCCTCCAGGCCCGACTCGAAGACCGAGGCGAGGCCGTTGACGCTGAGGTAGGTGACGAGGCCGAGGACACCGGCGAGGAGCACCGTCTCGGCGTGCTCACCGGCGAAGAAGTTGGACGCCAGCAGCAGGGTGACCAGGGCGACGACGGTGGAGAACGCCTCCAGCTTGCCGACCTTCTCCAGCGGGCGCTCGATCCAGGCCAGCCAGTTGTAGTCCTTCTCCTCGAAGATGAAGTCGAGGAAGATCATCAGCAGGAAGACGCCGCCGAAGGCGGCGATGGCCGGGTTGGCCTGCTCCAGGTACTGACCGTAGGTGAGGCCCTCGTACGTCTTGTCGCTGTGGATCGCGAGGTCGATGACCGTCGCCGGGTTGAGGTGCGCGGTGAGGCCAACGACCAGCAGCGGGAAGATCAGTCGCATGCCGAACACGGCGATCAGCACGCCGACGGTCAGGAAGATCTTCTGCCAGTACGGGTTCATCCGCTTCAACACCGTGGCGTTGACCACCGCGTTGTCGAACGAGAGGGAGATCTCCAGGATGGAGAGGATCAGCACGATGCCGAATCCCTCGGCTCCCCAGAGCAGGCCTGCGGCGATCAGTCCGAGAACGGTGATCGCGAATGACCAGCCGAATGTGCGGAGGAACACGGGACTTGGTTACCTTTCGGGTTCATGGCGGGGCGATCACGGCGATCGCGGCCTTTACTGTACGTTTACGCCGAAATCGAGAGCAATGCCCCGCAGGCCCGAGGCGTAGCCCTGGCCCACCGCGCGGAACTTCCACTCGCCCGCGTACCGGTACAGCTCGCCGAAGATCATCGCGGTCTCGCTGGACGCGTCCTCGGTGAGGTCGTAGCGGGCGATCTCCTGGCCGTCCACCGAGTTGACCACCCGGATGTACGCGTTGCGGACCTGGCCGAAGTTCTGCGACCGGTTCTCGGCGTCGTAGATGGACACCGGGAAGACGACCTTGTCGACCTGCGCCGGCACGAGGTCCAGGTTGACCAGGACGACCTCGTCGTCGCCGTCGCCGTCACCGGTCAGGTTGTCACCGGTGTGCTCGACCGAGCCCTCGGGGCTCTTGAGGTTGTTGTAGAAGACGAAGTACTCGTCGCCCAGCACCCGGCCGCCCGAGCAGAGCAGCGCGCTCGCGTCGAGGTCGAAGGGCGCGCCGGTCGTGGACCGGGCATCCCAGCCGAGGCCGATCTGCACCTGGGTCAGGTTCGGCGCGGCCTTCGTGAGCGAAACATTGCCACCCTTGGCGAGCGTGACACTCATGGCTTGTCCATCCTCCCTTGCCTCCCGGGGCGCATCTCAGGTCTATTCCCCCGCAACCCCGGCCGGCCCCTTCCGGCCGGCTGAACTTTCCTGAACTCCCATCCTTCCAGTGCGCCGGGAACGGCGGAACGGCCGGGGCGGGCGCCCCCCCCGTGGCGTCCGCGGCCGCCCCCGCCCGGGGCACAACCAGCCCGGGGGGTCTCGTATAAA
>NZ_JBHVIV010000098.1:0-28862 GCF_042799475.1 Kitasatospora sp. NPDC057692
AATCGACCTGGCCCTGGGGCTGTGCGCGCTGCTGAGCGACGAACTCACCGCCCGGGCCATTCAGCTCCTCACCGAGTACGACCCCCAGCCGCCGTTCGACAGCGGCTCCCTGGCCAAGGCGACGCCCGAGGTCGAGGCCCGGGCCCGGGAGCTCGCCGCCGGAGGCTGAGCCCGCTCGGACGCTCCAGGGGCGGGCGGGGAGTCGGGTCAACGGTCAACCAGCCGTGGACGAGGGGCCTCGCCCGTGGACTCCGCATCGGTGTCGTCGGTGTCGTCGGCGGCGTCGATGCCGACCGGGCCTCGGGGAAGTATCCGGTCCAGCCACCTCGGCAGCCACCAGTTGGCCCGGCCGAGGAGTGTCATGGTCGCCGGTACCAGCACCATGCGGACGACCGTGGCGTCGATGAGGATCGCGGCGGCCAGGCCGAGCCCGAACATCTTGGCGGAGGGGTCGTCGGCGACGGCGAAGGACAGGAAGACCGCCACCATGATGAGGGCGGCCGAGGTGATGATCCGGGCGGTGCCCGAGACGCCCTCGACGATCGCCGTGCCGTTGTCCCCGGTGCGCAGGTACTCCTCGCGCACGCGGGAGAGGAGGAACACCTCGTAGTCCATCGACAGGCCGAACAGGATGGCGAAGAGGAACATCGGGATGAACGACACGATCGGAACCGTCGCTTCCAGTCCGATGAGTGCGCCTCCCCAGCCCCACTGGAAGACCGCGACCATGATGCCGTAGGCCGCGCCGATGCTCAGCAGGTTCAGCAGTACCGCCTTGAGCGGTACGAGGACCGAGCGGAAGACCAGCATCAGCAGCAGGAACGACATCGCCAGCACGGCGGCGACGAACACCGGCAGGCGTTGGCTGGTGCGTTGGCCCACATCGGACAGGCTCGCGGCGGCGCCGCCGACGTGGGCCCTCGCCGTACCGTGCCCGATCGCCGTGGGCAGCACCTCGGTGCGCAGCCGGGCGATGGTGTCGGCCGTGGCCTTCTCCTGCGGGCCGGTGGTCGGGAACACCACGAGGGTCGCGATGCCGGTGGCCCGATCGATCTGCGCCGGTGCGACGGACGCGATGCCCGGGTCCGCCGTGACCGTTGCGACGAGACGGTCCAGCACCCCCGGATCACCGGCGGGGTCCGCGGCGATGACGAGGGGACCGTTGGTGCCCGGGCCGAACCCCTCGGCGACGAGGTCGTACGCGCGGCGCTCGGTACGGCTCCCCGGCAGCGACCCGTCGTCGGGCAGGCCGACGCGCAGGCCGAGCACGGGCAGCGCCGCCGTCAGCAGCAGCCCCGCCGCGCCGACCGCGTACGGCACCGGGTGCCGGCTGACGTGCCCGATCCAGCGCCGCCACCCGGCGGCGGGGACGGCGCCCGCCTCCGTGTCCCGCCGCCGGCCGAATCGGCCCGGCCGCCCCGCCCGAAGTGCCCGGGCGATCCGACCGGCCCGGCCCAGCCGCGGGCCGGCCGCGCCGAGGAAGGCCGGCAGCAGCGTCACCGACGCCAGCACCATGGTCAGGACGACGATCGAGACGGCGAGGCCGCCCACCGTCATGAACGGCACGTTCGCGACCGCCATGCCGAGGATCGACACGACGACCGTGCCGCCGGCGAAGACCACGGGCCGCCCCGCCGTGGCCACCGCTCGTCCGGCCGCCTCGCGCGGATCGAGCCCGCGCGCGAGGTACTCCCGGTGCCTGGCGAGCACGAACAGCGCGTAGTCGATGCCCACTCCGAGGCCGACCATGCTGCCCAGGACCGGTGCGAAGGTGGGGACGTCCGTCACCCCCGCCAGGACCGTCATCGTGGCGACCCCGACGGTCAGCCCGAAGACCGCCATGCCGATCGGCAGCGCGGCGGCGACGAGCGAACCGAACGCCAGGAACAGGATCGTGGCCGCGGCGAGAAGGCCGATCAGCTCGCTCACGCCGCCGTCGGGGTCGGAGAACGCGTAGAAGAGGCTCCCGCCCATCTCGATGCGCAGGGGCAGTTCGGCGCGCAGCCGGTCGCCGAGCTCGACGAGGGCGTCGAGGTCCTCGGCCGACAGCCGGCTCTGGTCGGGGTACTGCACCCGGACGACCGCGATCCGCCCGTCGGCCGAGACGAGGCCGCCACGCACGGCGGCGTCCCCGCCCGCGGCGAGCGCCCCCGCCGGGTCGCTCGTGTCGAGCACGTGGGGCAGCCGCTCCACCTCCGTCCGCAGCCGCGCGAGAGCGGTGCGCGCGCCGTCGTCGGCGAGGAACGTCGCACCGCCGTCGAGGGGGGTGACGACCACCTGGGCGGTCATCCCCTCCTGGCCGGTGCCGGCCCGCTCGATCAGCTTCGCGGCCCGCTGGGAGTCCAGTCCCGGAGCGGTCATCGAGTCCGCGGCCTGCCCGCCGAAGGCGACGGCGGCGAGGACGGCGAGCGTGGCGGCGATCAGCCATGCCGCGATCACCCGCCAGGGATGGCGGGCGGCGCTTGCGCCCAGGCGCAACAGGGCTTTCGAGAGCATCGGGTCCTCCAAGCACTTCGTCGGCCGTCCTTGTACGGCCGCCGGTGCCGAGGTTCGTCGCCACGGCGCTCCGCGGCATCGGCTCGCGGGCCGCGGATCCGTCGGCCCCGGGGCGGAGTGACGACCCGTCCTTTCGGCCGATGCGCGACGCGCCGCGGCCCCTAGGCTGAGAACCGTGCTCCGAGACGACCTGCGAACCTTGTGGACCGAACCCCGACCGCCCGACGCGCCGGCCCGGGTGCGGCGTGACTGGGCGCTGCTCGCCGCGGGCCTGGGCGGTGTGGTGCTGGAGGCCACCCTGCGCGAGAACGTCGTGTGGCGGCCGGTGGCGGTGGTGTCGGCGGTATGGCTGTGCCTGCTGCTCCTGTGGCGCCGGACCCATCCGCTGGCGGTGGTGACGCTGGCGTTCGGCTCGGTGGTCCTGCTTCCGGTGGCCTCGCTCGTCGCCGCACCGCGCGAGCCCGTCGGCCTGTACGCCGGCATGGTCGTGCTCGTGCTGGTGTACGCCCTGCCCCGGTGGGGATCGGGACGCGAGGTCGTGCTGGGCGGCGCGGTGATCCTCGCGGCCTTCGCGCTGTGCGCCGTCACGGACGAGACCCCGGCCGCCGAACAGGTCGTGGGCTTCGTCTTCCTGCTGCTGCCCGGCGCGGTCGGGGCCGCCGTGCGGTTCCGGGTGACCGCTCGCGAGCGGCAGTTGGAGCAGGTGCGCTCCCGCGAGCGCGAGCAGCTCGCCCGGGAACTGCACGACACGGTGGCCCACCACGTGTCGGCCATGGTGATCATCGCCCAGGCGGGCCGGGTGCTCGCGGGCACCGACCCGGCCGCCGCCGTCGAGGCGCTGGAGGGGGTCGAGGAAGAAGGGGCGCGCACCCTGGAGGAGATGCGCGCCATGGTCGCCGCACTGCGCGACCGCGGGGCCGGCGCCGGGCCGGCGCCGTCCGCCGGAGTCGCGGACCTGGAGCGCCTGGTGCGCACCCCGGGTGGTCGCCTCAGGGTCGACCTGGGGCTCGACGGCGAACTGGACGCGCTGCCCCCGGCCGTGGACGCGGCCGTCTACCGGATCGTGCAGGAGTCGGTGACCAACACGCTGCGCCACGCGGTCGACGCGACCGAGGTCGTCGTTCGGGTGGCCGCGGAACGGCACGCGGTACGGGTGAGCGTCCGGGACGACGGCCGGCGCACCGGCCGGGGTCGCGACGGATACGGACTCACCGGACTGCGCGAGCGCGCGGCCCTGCTCGGCGGCGCACTGAGCGCCGGGCCGGGCGCCGACCGGGGCTGGCAGGTCGAAGCCGAGCTGCCGAGAGCGAGGAGCGAGAGCCGTGGCCATTCGCGTCCTCGTCGCTGACGACCAGACGATCATCCGCGCCGGGCTGCGGATCATGCTGAACGCCCAGCCCGGCATCGAGGTGGTCGGCGAGGCCGCCGACGGGCGCGAGGCGGTCCGCCTGGCCCGCGAACTGCGCCCCGACGTCTGTCTGTTCGACATCCGCATGCCCGTGCTCGACGGGCTGGAGGCGACCCGGCTGATCGCCGGCCCGGGGGTCGCCGACCCGCTGACCGTGGTCGTCATCACCACGTTCGACCTCGACGAGTACGTCTACGGCTCACTGCGCGCCGGCGCCCGCGGATTCCTCCTCAAGGACGCCGGCCCGGACCTTCTGGCGCAGGCCGTACGGTCGGCGTCCGACGGCGAGGCGCTCATCGCGCCCAGCGTCACCGTCCGTCTGCTCCAGGCGTTCGCCGACCTGCCCGCCGGCCGGCCCGCGGCCCAGCCGGTCTCCCCCGTCACCGCCCGCGAGGAGCAGGTGCTCCTCGCCGTCGCCCGCGGGCTGACCAACACGGAGATCGCCGATGCGCTGCACATCAGCCTCAGCACGGTGAAGACGCATCTGGCCAGCCTGATGGCCAAACTCGGCGCCCGCAACCGGGTCGAGATCGCGATGTGGGCCTACGAAACGCGCCGTATCCTCCCCGGATCCTGAGCCGGGGACCGGGCCGGTGGGACACCCGGTACGACAAGGCTCCCGACGGCTGCCCCGCCGGTCGCCACCCGCGCGCCTCGACGGTCCGGATCATGGAGCTCATCAGGACCACCCGATGATCACGACTCGATCCGCGCCGTGCGGCCGGGGAGGCCGCCGCCGGTTACGGCCGGGGGGCGGCGCCGTCGCGCCGGGTGGCGACGGCGGCCCCGAACCGCCACGCCTCGATGTCGCGATAGCGGATCGGCCCGGGACCGCGGCCGATGTTGCTGCCGACGAGGTGGAGGCGCTCGGTCTGCCAGGTCCGCCCCGCGAAGTCGGCGAGCCCGGCCGCGGCCTCCGGCACGCTGGTGGAATCGTCGCGACGGGAGCGGGCCAGGGTCAGGTGGGGGCGGAGCACCCGCTCCCTGAACGCGATGCCGCAGGACCTCACCTGGTCCCGGACGTCGGCGGCGAGCGCGTGCAGTCCTTCGAGGTCGCCGTCGATGCCGCTCCACAGCAGTCGCTCGTCGAAGTGGCCGCCGCCCTTCAGGCGCAGGGCCAGGGCGGGGTGCGAGGCGGCCGTGCCGGCGAGCGCGGCGCGCAGCGGCGGCACGGCCGTGAAGGGCAGTTCGCCGAGGAAGGCCAGGGTGATGTGCCAGTCCTCGATCCGGTTCCACCGCAGCCCCGGGTACCCGGCGCAGGCGGGCCGCAGGGCCCGGGCCAGTTCGTCCTTGGCGTCGTCGGGCGGCGCCAGCGCCACGAAGACGCGCAGGGTACGGGGCTCGGGGTGATCGTTCACGAAGGGGAGGCTAGCCGACGCGGACGGGGCGGCGGCGGCCGGCCGGGTGCCCGCCGCCCACGGGCGCGGCCGGGAGGACCGGCCGGCCCGTGGGCGCGGTCGTCGGGGCGGGGCGTCAGGTGGAGGGCCGGTCGTCCGCCAGGACCGTTCCCTGGGCGTCGTACGCGACGAGCCTGATGCCCTGGAACGGGTCCGGCTTCGCATCGTCGGAGGGCTTGAGACCGGGCCCCCAGACGTAGCCGCTCGCGTAGCCCGGGCTGCCGGGAAGCGAGGCGACGACGGCCCAGTACGCCCGGCCGTCCAGCTCCATGGTCATCCGGGCCACCTTCCCGGGCCCGTGGTAGACGAGGTTGTACAGGGCCTCCCCGTACAGCGGGGGCACTCCGGAGTACTTCATCGTGATCCCGGTCGTGCCCGGCGCCCAGGAGGACCCGGCACACCCCGGACCGCTTCCGTAGGCGGGAGCGTCGTGGACGCAGATCTCCTGGTCCTTCAGCTGCATCCACCAGTTCGGGCGCTCCAACGACAGCTGCCGGCCCGGCTCCACCACCAGCGGCTCGGGGGCGGGTTCCGCCGGTACCAGCGGAACCGACGGGGCCCGGGACGCCGACGAGGCCGGCCCGACGATCCGCGACCCGCGTTCCGCGGACAGCACCGCCCCCGTACCCGCGACCACCGCGAGCGCGGCCGCCAGGGCCGACGCCCCCACCGCCACCCGGCGTCCCCGCCGCTGCCGGCGCACATGGGCCTGCACGGGCCCGGCGGACCAGTCCGCCACCTCGACCCGGGCCATCTCGTCCCGCAGGGCGCCGCGCACCATGTCCTCGGTGTCCCTCACCTGTCGCCTCCGTCCGTGCCGTCGATCGTCGAACCGGTGCCCGCCGCGTACGAGGCCAGCGCCGGGTGCCCGCGCAGTTTCGACAGGCCCCTGCTGGCCTGGCTCTTCACATTGCCCAGCGAGCAGCCGAGCACGTCGGCGACCTGGCGCTCGCTCATGTCCTCCCAGTAGCGCAGGACGACCACGGCCCGTTGGCGCTGCGGCAGCTCCGCCAGCGCCTGCAGCAGCACCGAGCGCTCCTCGACGTCGCGGTGGCCGCCGCCCGCGGCGTGCGCCCGGTCGGGCAGGACGGGCGTCAGCAACTGCCTGACCCGGCGCCGCCGGTGGCGGCTCAGGTTGTTGTTCACCAGGGCCCGGTGGACATAGGCGTCCGGCTCCTCCAGTCGGCTGATCCGGGGCCAGTTCCTGAAGACCTTCGCGAAGGTCGCCTGCACCACGTCCTCGGCCTCGTGGTGGTCGCCGGTGAGCAGGTACGCGGTGCGCACCAGCCGCCGCCAGCGGGTGGCGGCGAACCCCTCGAAATCGAGCTCCCCCACGTCGGGGCCGCCCGCGGAAGCCCGTGCCGTGACGGGCCCGGGCCCGTCCTCGACCGGGATGTTCCATACGCTCGCGGTCATCCGGTTCCTCTTCGCGTCCACGCGACGGCCCGGCCGGACCGTCGCTCCGCCCTACTCACCGCCGCGCCGCCGCAAGGGTTGCACGCGGTGCGGAATCACCGGACGCCGGGCGGCGGCTCGGGGCCGGGGAGGGCCGCCGTCCGCCGCGGCGGGCAGGCGTCCGCTCGGCGCCTCAGGGCAGCGCGGGCCGGCAGCACGGGCCGGTGCGATGCCGGCGGAGTGCCAGGGCGAGCGGACCCGGGTCGATCGCGGGGGTGCGGCCGAAGTCCGGGTCGCGGCTGGCCGGCAGCGCCGCCAGGGCCTCGCGGACGCCGGAGCACAGGCCGTGGGTGGGCTGGAACCCGTCGTAGGCGGCCAGGACCGCCGTGCGGACGTCGCGGTCTCCGGCGAGTCGGCGGGCCTGGTCGTGCCAGTGCCGCGCCTCCCGCCCGTCGCCGCGGCCGGCGGACAGCAGGGCGAGGGCGTGGGCGGCCCGGAAGCACCCGGCCCCGGCGGCCAGCTGCCACCACGTCCGCGGCCCGTCCGCCAGCGACCGGCGCAGCGTCGCGCCGCCCTCGTCGTCCCCCTCGTGGACGGCCAGGTGGCACAGCGCGCCGAGCATCAGCGCGCCCTGCGGCTCGATCGCCGGGGTGTCCGCGAGGGCGGCGATCCACTCCGCGGCCCGGGCGTCCTGCGCCACGAGGTGGCACAGCGCCAGCAGCTCGAAGCGGTCACGGTCCAGCCGCACCACGACCGACCGGCGAGGGGGCGCCGTGCTCCGCCGGGCGAGGCCCGTCACGATCCTGGCCGGCGCGTCGTCCAGGCAGGCGGAGGCCCGGCCCCGGCCCTCGGGTTCCGGCAGGCGGGCCTCGGCGAGCGGCGCCCATCCCCCGTCGGGGTCCGCGAGGTCCCGGCCGGCGCCGGTCTGCGCGCCGGCGGCACTGCTCATGTCGATCACTGCTCTTCCGCCTCCGCGGCAGTCCGCTCGTCCAGGCCCAGCGCGGCCGCCAGCCGGCGGCGGGCCTCGCGGCGCAGGCTGTACACGCCGCTCCGGGTGATGCCCATGACCCGGGCGGCGGTGACGACCGGGTAGCCGAGCACATAGGTCAGCACGACCGCGTCGTGCTGCCGGCCGGGCAGGTCGCCGATCACCGAGAAGAGGCCGATGCCGCTCTCCAAGGCCTGGAACGTTCCCCTGGCGTCGTTCATGGCGACGGCGAACGCGGCGGCGGTGAAGGCCGACGGCCGGGAGAGGCGCTCCAGCGCGTCGTCGACCGTCGCCCGCAGCACGCCCCAGCAGAACTCCTGGACGTTCTCCTGCCGCAGCACCACGTCCCAGTGGGCGGCGAGGTCCGCGAACACGCCGTCGACCAGGTCGTCGGCGGCATCGGCGTCGCCGAGGTGCAGGTGCGCGTACTCCCAGTACGTCTCGCCGTGCATCACCAGCAGGGCGATCAGCTCGGTGGGCAGCGTGCTGTCCGCCGCGAGGTCCCCGGTCCCGGCGCCGGGCGTCCCCCCGGGAAGGTCCTGGTGGGCCCTGGGGCTCCGGGCGTCGTCGTACGCATCAGCGCGACCGCCGCCGTCGATGCCGACCATGTGATGTCCCTCCTCCCGCCCCGGATTCCGGACCGACGGCCGGCCCGGGCCCCGGGGGCCTGTTCGGGACCAGGAAATCGGCTGGGCGACGTGTTTCCGCAGGCCGGTCGGGAGTTGAGCAGATCTGACGGAACATCACATCTTCCGACCGGCCGCCCGCCGGTTGGCGCGGCCGTCCGGACGGAAGGCGCCCGTTTTCGATCACCGCCGGGCCGAACAGGGGCGGCGCCGAACAGCGGTGGCGTCGAAGGCGGGCGCGCACGGGTCACCGTACGGAACGGGGCGTCGACAGGCAGCGATCGGCGGGCGGGGCACAGGGCCGAGACGGGAAGCAAAGACGACAAAGTAGGATGAACAGCTCACGCGCTACGCGCGAAGAGTTCCATAAATATCCCTTTTGCCGGATTTTACCTCCCGCCTCCCCCGCACGGAGCCACCCTCATGGACAATCCGTCCACCGCCGACGTCGGCGGCGCGATCGAGACCCGCGGCATCGACCCCGTCCCCGACCACGAACGCCGGGGCACCGTCCGCGAGCTCTTCCCGACCTGGGTCGCGGCGAACATCAGCGTCCTGCTCCTCACCATGGGGGCGGCCCTGGTGGTCTTCAACCAGTTGAACTTCTGGCAGGTCCTGGTCGTCGCCGCGTGCGCCGCACTCGTCTCCTTCGGCATGGTCGGCGTGCTGTCGGTCTCCGGCAAGTGGGGCGGAGCGCCCGGCGCCACGCTCTCCCGGGCCACCTTCGGGGTGCGCGGCAACCTCTTCCCCGGCGCGATCCTGTGGATCGCCCGGTTCGGCTGGGAGACGATCAACGCGGTGACCGGCGCCTACGCGGTGCTGACCGTCCTCGACCTGCTCTTCGGCGTCAAGAGCAACACCCTGCTGATCGTCGTCACGCTCGTCGGCTTCGTCGCCTGCACCTTCCTGGTCTCCGGCCTGGGCCGCAAGGCGCTGAACGTCTGCAACACCTGGTCGACGTACCTCTTCGGCGTCTTCAGCGTCCTGGTGCTGGGCTACCTGATCGCGACCACGCACTGGAGCGAGGTCTTCTCCAGGCCCGCGGGCACCACCGCGATGATGATCGCCGGCATCGGGACCATCGCCGCCGGCGGCATCAGCTGGGTCCCCACCGGCCCGGACTTCACCCGCTACCTGCCGCACTCCGCCTCCGGCCGCAGGATCGTCGGCGTGACGGTCTCGGGCGCCGGCCTGGTGATGGTGCCGATGGTGCTGATGGGCGCCGTGATGGCCGTGGCCTCCCCCGGCCTGGCCGAGGCCGCCGACCCCGTCTCCTTCCTCGGCGACCTGCTCCCGACCTGGCTGGCCGTGCCCTACCTGCTGACCGCGATCGTCGGGATGCTGCTGATCAACAGCCTCTCCATGTACTCGGCCGGCTTCACCGCGCAGACCATGGGCGTGCGGCTGCCCCGCGCGCTGGCCGTCAGCATCAACGCCGTGATCTCGCTGGTCGCCGGCCTGCTGCTGATGCTGGTCGCCAAGAGCTTCCTGGGCTCCTTCATCACCTTCCTGATCCTGCTCGCCGTCTCCTTCTCGGCCTGGATCGGCGTCTACGCGGTGGACATGTTCCGGCGCCGCTCGCGGGCGGTGCGCTACGACGCCGCCGCGCTGATGGACACCGGCCGGAGCAGCCGCTACTGGTACAAGGGCGGCTTCTGCTGGCAGGCGATGGTGTCCTGGGTGGTCGCGCTGCTGACCGGGCTCGCCTTCACCAAGTGCGACTGGTTCGCCGGCCCGTTCTCCGACACCCCCGTCGGCCGGTACGGGCTCGCCTGGGCGGCCACCATCGCGGTCTCCGCCGCGATCATGGCCGCGCTCCCCACGCCCCGGGAGAACGCCCCGGCCGCCGGCGCCGACCGGGCCGCCGGCCTGCCGGCCGAGCGCGCCGACCGGGTCACCGTCTGACCGCACGACGCGAGCGAACTCCGCGCGCCCCCTCCGGGGGCGAGGCCGCGACCGGCCCACCGGTCGCGGCCTCGCGCGTTCCACCCGGCCGCCGGCGCGGTCCCCGGCCCGCCCCGGGGCCTCCGGGAGGGCCTCCGCAGGACCGTCGTGGGATGCGGGGCTCAGGAACTCGTCGGCGCCGGGCCGTCCGCCGGGCCGGTCCGGTGCCCGGGTTCGAGGACGAAGACCGGGATCACGCGCTCGGTCATCTCCTGGTACTCGGCGTACGTCGGATACGCGGCGACCGCGCGCCGCCACCACTCGGCCCGCTCGTCCCCGGTGACCTCGCGGGCCGTCATGCCCCGGCGTTCCGGACCGTCCTGGAGATCCACCCGCGGGTCGGCCTTGAGGTTGAAGTACCAGTCCGGGTGCTGCGGGAAGCCGCCCTTCGAGGCCACCGCCGCGTACCGCCCCTCGTGCTCCACCCGCATCAGCGGGATCTTGTGGATCCTGCCGCTCCTCGCGCCGCGCATCGTGACGATGACGACCGGCAGGCCCGTGTCCCAGAGCGTCGTGCCCCGGGTGCCCCCGGAACTCTCGTACAGCTCGACCTGGTCGCGGATCCACTGCGCCGGACTCGGCTCGTACTCGCCCTCAAGAGGCATCGCGTTCACCCCACCGCCCTGTACGGATCATGCCGGGGCACTCCGGCACGAATACACGAGCACACGAGCACACGGGGCTCGTGCGACGGGGACACCGCCGTTCCCGTTCCGGCGACCACCTCAAGTGTGACGGCGCGGCCCCGGTGCCGCACCCGACCGGTGTCTCCCCAGGCCAGGGCCACCGCAGGCCAGGGCGAACGCGCCAGGGGCCGGCCCGGCGGGAGGAGGCGCGCAGGCCCCCGCCGCGAGCGTCGGAGTGCTTCCCGCGCTGCCCGGCGCTCCCTTCCTCGGCATACGAACACCGCGCAGGATGGGGTGGGGGTGGCGCCTCCGACGCGGCGCGCTCCGACCGGTCGGGCCGGGCGGCAGGACGTTCCGCGGCAGGACGCCCCCTGGCCGGTCCCGGTCGATTCAGCAGAGAGGGACCGATGCGCCTACGCCGGAAGCCGGTTCATCGCACGACCGCCCGTCCGCGCTTCGGACGGGCGGTGAGACGCGGAGTCACGGTGGTAGCGGCCCTGGCATCCGTGCTGGCCGGACCGGTCACCGCGGTGGACGCCCGGCCGGCCGCGCCGTGCGTCACCGCCGGGCCCGACCGGCAGGCCGCACCGGCCGCACCGGCCCGGTGGTCGCCGACCGGGAACCCGCGGGCGTCCGTCGTCCCGGGGCGGATGCGGTCCGACTGCGAGCCGATCCCCCCGGGCTTCACGAAGGAACAGGCCGACCGCGCCGAGGTGATGGAAGCCGCGCTCCCGGCCCGGCCGGCGGAGGCGGGTCCCCGGGTGTCGGCCGCGGCCGACTGCCGGGTCTACTGGCCGGCACCGTACGAGGTCTGCGGCGCGATCCGGGAGAAGTACGACGAACTCGGCGGGCCCAACGGCTTCCTGCTGTACCCGACGTCGGAGGAGCTGACCAACCCCGACGGGCAGGGCAGGCGTTCGGTGTTCCAGAACGGGCCCATCTACTGGTCGGCGGCCGGCGGCGCGCACCCGGTGGTCAACCACTTCTTCGCCGCCTGGCAGCGCAACGGCTGGGAGGCCGGCCCGCTCGGGTACCCGACCTCGGACGAGATCGTCAACCCCGACAGCGTCGGCCGCCGCCAGTACTTCCAGGGCGGCACGGTCTACTGGCACCTGAACGAGGCCTACTACGTCACCGGCGCGATCCGCGACAAGTGGGGCGAGACCGGGTGGGAGGGCGGCCAGCTCGGCTACCCCGCCGGTGACGAGATCCGCCTGCCGGACGGCCGGGGCCGCATGAACAGGTTCGAACACGGCGCCGTCTACTGGTCGCCCGACACGGGGGCGCATCCGGTCACCGGGGCCGTCCTGGACCAGTGGTCCCGCGCCGGCTACGAGGCGAGCGCCTACGGCTACCCGACGGAGGACCCGGTCGCGCACTCCGGCGGCGTCCTGGAGCAGCGGTTCGAGCACGACCGCATCTACAGCTCCGGCGTGACGGTACCCGTCGCCCCGGGCGTCTCCCTGTCGCTGGGGGTGCCGTCGGCCGACCGGCTGCAGCCCTCGGCGGTGTCCGACGGCGTCGTCCTGAGCGGCCCCGGCTTCGACGCCCGGTTCCACCGCCTGGCCGAGGACGGCTCGTTCGAGGTGTCGCTGGTGCGCCTGGACCGCAGCGCCCCGACCTCGGTGGACGTCCTGTTCGGCGCGCCCGCCGGCTACGCGCTGCGCGCCACCGCTCAACGGGTGGAGCTCGTCGACCCGGCGGGGGCGGTCGCCGCCGGCGTCGGACTGCCGCTGGGCTTCGACGCGACCGGCGCGGCGGTGCCCGTACGGGCGAGCCTCGACGGCAACCGGCTGCGCCTGCAACTCGGCGACGCCGCCGCGTACCCCATCGCGTTCCCCGCCGTCGCGGCACGCGGGGACGCCCTGGACCAGTGGTGGTCGACCGGCGTCCAGCAGCGCAGCGTGTGCGAGGGCGAGCCCTACGACTGCTACCGGGTCCGCAACGCCCGCGGACCGGCGTTCAACCTGTCGAAGGCGGCGTTCCCCGAGGCGACGGAGACCGACGACAACCGGATCGACGCCGCGCGGCACTGCATCTGGAACGGGCTGATGACCGAGGGCGCCAACCGCGGCTTCGCGGAACGGATGGCGGCGGCCCACGAGCGCGACGGACAGGCGAACCCGGACTGGACCCGCAACGCCCAACTGATGGACGAGTACAACAACAGGACCGGCGTCCAGGTCGGACTCCGGAACGAAGGGGCGCCCTCCACCATCGAGTCCACGTGCCTGCGCTACGGCCGGGAGGCGCGGATCGTCCCCGAGCCGGACACCATCGACCTCACCAACCCGTACGGGACCGACCTCATCGCCCTGCGGCACCCCTGATCGGACGGGGCGGTGTGAGCGCACCGCCGCGTCGGGCCGCCCTCGATCCGGGCCCGGGGGGCCGATCCTCCGGGGTGCCGGGCCCGTTGATGCGCCGAGGTGCCGGGGCGGCACGTCGTGGGTCGGCGAGGGGTCGGGGGCGGAAATTCGCTGGGCCTCGGGGCCGCTTGACGATTGACTGGGCGGACCGCGCACCCGCGTCCGAGAAGGAGACCCGTGGAGGATCCGCAGTTCACGGTCCTGCTGACCGCGGCGTCCCCCGGCGGCGCGGCGGCCTTCAAGGCGATCCGGGCGGTCACCGGGCTGAGCCTCTGGCACAGCAGGCAACTGCTGGGCAGCGCACCCGTCATCGCGCTGGAGGACGTTCCGTTCGACCTCGCCGCCGCAGCGGCCCGTCGGCTGCGCGAGGCCGGCGCACCGGCCGCCGTCCGTTGCGGCTGGTGCCGACGCGTCGTGTCCGACGACACCCCGATCGGCCCCGGCCCGTGCACGTCCCCGTTCTGGCCCACGCCGCACTGCCCGGCCAACTCCCTGACCACCTGCGGCTGCGGGCCCTGCGCCGCCTACGGCCCCCTGCCCGGCCACACCCCTTACCACCGCCCCTGAGAGCCTGAACCCTGAGCCCTGAACCTTCAGCCGCCGGAAGCGCCTCCCGGCGGCCGCGGGATGGGAGAATCCCGGGCACGGAAGGTCACGGTCGGCGGGGAGTCGGCGAGGGGCGGACGCGAGGGCTGGAGGTGCTCGGTCCCCACCTGGCGGACGATCCGGCCGGGTAGGGGCCCGCCCTCACCGAGGCGCACGCACTCCCCGCCGAGGCCGTCGCCGCCACCTGACGACCCGGCGACGCCGCCGCCACCTGACGGCGCGGCGGCCCACCTGAGGGCGGGGATGTTCCGCCGCCGCTGCCGGTCACAGTCGCGCACCCGGTCCGCCGCGGCGGGCTCAGGCCCGGTGTCGGCGCAGCACGCGGCGTTCCGCTTCCGTCGTCCCGCCCCAGACGCCCTCCACGGGCGCGGCGTCGAGCGCCCAGTCCAGGCACTGCCGTGCCACCGGGCAGCGGCCGCACACGGCCTTCGCCTCGTCGCTCTGCACGAGCGTCGGGAAGCTGGTGCCGCTGCCGATGGGGAAGAAGAGTTCGGGGTCCACGCCCCGGCAGCGGGCCGACTCACGCCAGTTCATGAGGGTGCCTCCGTTCTTCCGGTCCTCTCCTCTCTGACGACGCGGGGGCGGTGATTGTGACATCGGCTGCCGAGCCGTCCGCGCGGGGGCCTGGGCCGGTGGGACCCCGGGAGCGCGGGTCCCGTTCCTCCCGGGGGCGGGCGAGGGCGTGGAGGTGGCGATGCGGGTCGTGTTCGTGCACGGGCGTGTGTGAGTTCGCCCGCCGGGCCGGCCGCGTGGTCGAACTCGACGCCGGGCACCACCCCTTCCTGTCCCGCCCCGCGGAGGTCCGCGATCTGCTGCTCGGCCTGTGCCGGGAACCGCGCCGGCCCAGGGTTCGACTCCCCCGTCGTATAAGCTCGTTGACGTATCTTTCGCCTCGGATCGACGACGGGCGTTGACCACCGGCCCGCCCGGGGATTGGCTTGCCCGGAAAGCCCGCCGCCGGGAGGGAGCCCGGCCGGGCGAGCAGAGGGGAAGACCTGATGACACGTACCAGCCGGAGGACCCGCAACCGGTGGCTCGCGGGCGGGGGTGTGGTGGCCGCGGCCGCGGTGCTCGCCGCCACCGCCGTTCCCGCCCAGGCCCAGGCCGGTCCGGTGGCGCGCGGCACCGTCCGGATCAGCACCGGGGTGGACGGCGCCACGCCCAACGACCAGTCGTTCAGCAAGGGCCTCAGCGCCGACGGGCGCTACGCCCTGTTCACCTCCTGGGCCACCAACGTGGTGGAGCAGCCCGGGAAGGGCTGGCGCGACGCCTATGTGAGGGACCTGCGCACCGGGCGCACCGAGCGGGTCAACCTCTCCGACGCGGACGAGCCGCTGGCGGGCTTCACCGACTACGTCGCGATCAACGCCAACGGCCGCTACGTCGCCTTCGACAGCGACGCCGAGGGCGTGGTGCCCGGCGCGCGGGTGGCGGGGCGCGACGAGGTGTACGTGCGCGACCGCTGGACGGGGCGCACCGAGCTGATCAGCGGCAGCGCCGCCGGGACCGACACCGACCAGTACCACGCCTCGTACGCGCCCTCGATCAGCGCGGACGGCCGGTACGTGGCCTTCCTGTCCTCGCGGACCGACCTGGACCCGACCGTGGTGGAAGCGCCTGCGGTGGACGCCGACCCGTCGCTGAACCGGCCGTACACCTGGAAGTACAACGTCTACCTGACCGACCGGCGGACCCACACCACCCGGCTGATCTCCCGGGACACCAACGGCAGGCCGGGCGAGAGCCTCTCGGTGCACCCGACGATCAGCGCGGACGGCCGCACCATCGGCTTCTCCTCGCTCTCCGAACTGCTGCCGGAGGAGCAGCCCCCGGCTCCGGCCATCGCCCCCGGCGACGTGGAGCTGACCCCGAGCGCCGCCGAGGCCGCTCGCCGCAGCACCCCGAAGGGCCTGGGGGAGTCGATCGCCTCCCACCCGACCTCCGCCGTCTACTACGTCTACGACGTGCCCACCGGGAAGCTGCGGGCGGTGAGCGCGGGCCTCGACGGCACGGTGGGCAACTCCAGCTTCGACGCGACGATCAGCCCCGACGGGCGGCGCGCGATCTACACGCTGGCCGAGCCCGGCGGCTCGACCCACGGTCACCGCTACCACACGGTGCTGCACGTCCGGGACCTGCGGACGGGAACGGTGACCAAGGTCAGCGGCGGTCTGCCGGGCACCGGTTCGGTCGGCTCCTCGGACCACGGCTCGATCACCGCCGACAACCGCTGGCTCTACTTCGAGTCCGAGGCCGACAACCTGGTGGCCGGCCCGCAGCGCGCGGGCTGGGACGTCTACCGCCAGGACCTGCGCACCGGCCGCACCGAGCGGGTCTCCACCGCGCCGGACGGCTCGTTCGGCAACGGCGATTCGAGGGAGCCGTTCGTGGCCGCCTCGGGCCGCGCGGTGGCGTTCGCTTCGACCAGCGGCAATCTGGTGGCCGGCACCGACGCCCCGGCGGCCGAGGGCTCCCAGGCCTTCGTCTCGTTCGTCGGGCGCCACCGGGGCGGCGGCGACGATCAGGGCGAGAACCAGGACGACTGACCGGATCGCGGCGGCGCCCGTCCCCCTGCGGTGACGGGCGGCGCCCGACAGGGCGGGAGATGACCGTGCCCGTAACAGGAACAGACCCGCGCACCGCCGGGGCGGACCACCGCGTCAGCCCGGCCCGGATCGCCGTGGTGCAGTGCGACGCCCAGGTCGGAACCGCCAACCGGGAGCGGAACCTCCGGCGGGGCCTGGACCTGGCCGGGCAGGCGGCCGACGGGGGCGCCACCCTCGTCGTGCTCCCCGAACTGTGCGCGACCGGCTACGCGTTCGCGACCCGGGCCGAGGCGTACGCCCACGCCGAAGAGGTGCCGTCGGGCGCCACCGTCCGCGCGTGGGAGGCGTTCGCCCGCGACCGGGGCGTGCACCTGGTGGGGGGCCTGGTCGAGCAGGACGGCGTCCGGCTGTTCGACTCGGCCGTCCTGGTCGGCCCGGACGGCTACATCGGCCACTACCGCAAGACCCACCTGTGGAACACCGAGAAGCTCTGGTTCACCCCGGGCGACCGGGGCTTCCCGGTGTTCGAGACCCGGCTGGGCCGGATCGGGCTGCTCATCTGCTGGGACATCTGGTTCCCCGAGGTGCCGCGGCTGCTCGCGCTCCAGGGGGCGGACATCATCTGCAGCGCCAACAACTGGACCTGGACCC
Source organism: Kitasatospora sp. NPDC057692 (assembly GCF_042799475.1). NCBI lineage: Bacteria > Bacillati > Actinomycetota > Actinomycetes > Kitasatosporales > Streptomycetaceae > Kitasatospora > Kitasatospora sp. NPDC057692. The sequence goes on from NZ_JBHVIV010000098.1 coordinate 17,053, forward strand.
CGCCGCCCGTGCTCGACGCGTCCGGCCGGTGCATGGCCGCGTACCTCACGATGACCGCCGCCCACGTCAACAACGTCGTCATCGCCGCCGCCAACCGGATCGGCACCGACCGCGACGCCCGCTTCCTCGGCTGCTCGCTGATCGCCGGCACCGGCGGCCGGCCGCTCGGGGAGATCGCGGGCCCGGACGAGGAGCGCGTCCTGACCGCCGACGTCGACGTGGTCGCCTCCCGCGCCGCGCCGATCTGGAACCCGCTCAACGACCTGGTGCGCGACCGGCGGACCGACCTCTACGACCCGATGCTCGGCTACCGGCGGAGCGGGCCCTTCCCCCGCTGACGGGGGCCGGGTCGCTCCACCGGCGGCGGAGTCCGGAACGCACGCACCCGGCGGCCGGGGCGCCCAGGGTCTACCGCGCCCGGAGCTCCGCCTCGCGCGCCGCCAGCGCGAGGGCGAGCACCCGTTCCCGGTACGGGTTGCCGGCGTCCAGCGCCCGGGCCGTCGCGATCGCCTCCTCCAGCAGCGCCAGGCGGGCCTGCGGCAGCCCGCTCACCTCCGGGAGGCGGGTCGCGTCGACCAGCACCCGGGCCAGCTTCGATCCGTACGCCTCGGGCGAGACCTGCGTGAGCAGCCGGTAGGCCCACAGGCCCCGCGGTCCCCGCAGCACCCGCCGGTCCGTGCCGAGCAGCAGCATCCTCGCCCGCAGCACCGCATCCTGATTCACCGTGTCCCCCTTCGTTCGTCGCCGTGCCCCTCCCCCGGGCCCGCGCGGGGCAGCACGGCGTGCGTGCCGACGCCCGGGAGCGGGCGCCGGCACGGAGCCGGGGAGAGTGGATGACGTCGAGTCTGCGGGCCGCGCAGGCGCCGGACAAGGGTGATCGGCTGTGCTCCCGGTCCTACCGGAAAGGGCCTCTGACAGGCCATGATGGTGTCGACACTCGGCCGGGCCCGCCGCGGAGGGCGGCACCAGGCCGCGGCTACGACGGGTTCGCGGTGTGCCAGGTGGCGATCCAGCAGGCGGTCGCCAGCGTGGCGGCGCCCGCCGCGGCCATCGCGGCGCCGGTGCCCGCCGCGGTCGCGAGCACGCCGAAGCAGGCGGGGCCGAGGCCCTGCAGGGTCATGGTGCCCGAGGACAGCAGCCCGAACGCCTGGCCCTGGTTGGCGTCGGGCACCGCGTCGAGGAAGGCCCGCTGCAGTCCCAGGGCGTAGGCGAAGCCGGTCCCGGCGCACAGCAGCAGGGCCGCGCTCGCCCCGGCGCCGGGATCCGCCGCGAAGGCCAGCAGCGGCAGTCCCATCACCGCGGCGAGCGGGGCCACCAGCCGCTCCCGCACGGGCGGCCGCACCAGCCGGCCGACGACCAGGGCGCCCACCAGCATGCCGGCCGGCAGACAGGCCATCAGCAGGGCGTAGGTGCCGGGCGCGAAGTGCCGCTGCCCGGCGTAGGCGACGATCAGGGCCTCGGCCCCGGCCGTGGCGGCGCCCGGCAGCCACTGGGCGAGCAGCAGCCGCCGCGGGTGCCGGGCGCCCAGCAGGGCGGCGGTCCCGCGCAGTCCGGCCTTCGCCAGCGAGCCGGCCGGGGCGCCGTCGGGGTCGAGCCGCGGCAGGCCGAGCCGGACCGCCACCGCCGCCGTGAGGTGGAGCGCCGCGCCGACGGCGAGCGCCTGGCGGGTGCCGAGGGCCGCGACGGCGGCGCCGCCGACGGCCAGGCCCGCCAGTTGGGCGACCGAGGAGGCCATGCCGTTCAGCGACCGCCCCAGCACATAGGCGTCCCCGGTCAGCCAGCGGGCCACCAGCCGCCCCGAGGCGCCGTGGAACACCGGTGTCACCACCGCGACCAGTGCCACCAGCGCCAGGTCCGCCGCGACGGACAGCGGCAGCGACGCCAGGGCCAGGGCCGCCACGGCCTCCAGCAGGTAGCCCCCGGCGATCAGCGCCCGCGGTGGCAGGCGGTCGGCGAGCGGGCCGAGCAGCACGCTGCCGAACAGCTGGGGCAGGAAGCCCGCCCCGAAGGCCACCGCGCTCAGCAGGGGTGAGGCGGTGGTGGCGAAGACCAGGACCGAGAACGCCGAGATCCGCAGCGAATCGGCGGTGATCGCCACGGAGCGGGCGAGGAAGAGCACCCTGAACCGGGGCTCGGCGAGGACCTCACGGTAGGTGGTGCGGTGGGTGGGCGCGTGCGTGGTCATGGGCGGCAGCCTCGCGGGGCGCTCCCGGCCGCGCGAATGATTCGTCCCTCGACGTAAGGTCGAGGGGTCGCGAGGGCCGCGGGGCCGCCAGGTCGTAGGGCCGTAGGGCCGTGGGGCCGTGGGGCCGTCCGGCCGCAACGGCTCGCGAGGTCGTAGGGTCGGGGCGTGATCCGCTTCGAAGTCGCCGCCGAGGCCCTGCTGCGCAGCCGCTTCGCCCTCTCCCCCGCCTTCGAACTGGCCTGTCTGCTGCGGTCCCTGGACGGCCGGGGCCTCGGGCGGCTGCCCGCCGCGTGGGCGGCGCGGCTGCGGCCCGCCTTCGAGCGGCTGCGCGCCGCGAGCGACCTGGACGCGGCGCTCGCCCTGCACACGCCCCGCGGCGGCGCCGACTTCATCACCGTCCCGCCCAGGGGCCTGGCCCAGACCTGGGCCGAGGACCTGGCCGCCATCCGCGCGACGCCGCCGGAGCAGGCCCGCGCCGAGATCGCCCGCACGCTGGCCGTGCAGCCGGTCCGGGATCCCGGGATCCGGCGGATCCTGGCCGCGCCGGACGCCGTCGAGCGGATCGCCGCCGCCCTGGACCTGGCCTGGCACGAACTCCTGGCCGCCGACTGGCCGTTGCTGCGCGCGGTCTGCGAGCGGGACGTGGTGCACCGGGTGGGCCTGATCGGCGAGCAGGGGTGGGAGGCGGTGATCGCCGGCCTGCACGACGGGGTGTCCTGGCGCGACGGGGCGATCGAGGTCGGCGTCGCCGGCGGCGGCACCGTGGCGCTGGCCGGGGAGGGGCTGCTGCTGATCCCCTCGGTCTTCGTCGTCCCGACCGTGGCGACGCACACGGCGCCGCCCTGGCCGAAGACCCTGATCTACCCCGCCCGCGGCACCGCCGCCCTGCTGGAGACCCCGTCCGCCGGCCCGCCCCGGGCCCTCGACGCGCTGATCGGGCGTTCGCGGGCCCGGGTGCTCGCCGCGCTGGACACTCCCGCCAGCACCAGCCAGCTGGCCCGCCAGCTCAGCCTGGCGACCGGCGCCGTGGGCGACCATCTCGCGGTGCTGCTCGACGCGGGCCTGCTCAGCCGCGCCCGCTCGGGGCGCTCGGTGCTCTACCAGCGCACGGCGCTGGGGGACGCGCTGGCCGGCGCCGCGGGCGGCGCCCCCTCCGGGTCCGGGTGACGGCCTGCCGCCGGGCGCCCGTGCCCGTTCAGCCCGCGGACAGGTCGAGCTCGAAGGGCGAGCCCTGGGCGGCGGGCGTCCAGCCCCTCGACCGGGCGGCCCGGATGCCCGCGGCGACCTCCCCCGGCAGGACCAGCTGGTCCGGCACCGGGGCGGGGTCGAGGAAGACCCGCCGGCCGGTCTCCACGACGAGCGTCGTTCCCGGTCGGGCCGCCTCCTCCGCCACGTAGCGCAGGGTGCCGCCCTCGAAGTCGCAGCACAGGTGCTTCCTGCCGACGCGCCGGCGGTACTCGACGCCGTCGACGACGATGCGGCGGGAACCCTTCTTGGGAAGTGCCACCGTGGCGCCTCTCGGCCTTCGGTCGTCCGGATCTTCTCCGACATCTCCTCCCGGGGCCCGCGGCTGTCACCGGGTTTGCTCCCCGGGCCGCGAAGTCCACGGGGCCCTCCGGGTGGGCGGACCCGGCGAGGGGGCCGGGCGGGGCGGGCCGGGAGAGTCGGGCTCCCGGCCCGGCCCCCCGTACGGCCGTTGATAGCGTGTCGCCATGACGGAGCCGGAAGAGCTGGAAGCGCTGGTCCTGACCCCCGACGAGCGGGCCCGGGGGGTTCAGGTCGACCGGGTGATGTTCACCCTGGACTGGACCGGCGAGGAGGAACCGGGCCTGCTGGCGGCGTTCGTGGCCGACCGGGTGCGGGCCTTCGGGACGGAGCCGGCGGGCGTCGGCACCGAGGCCGTCCGCCGGGCGGCCGAGGCCGATCCGGCGCTGCGCCGCGGCGATCTCCCGGTGCGCCAGCTCGACCACCTCTCCGGTGTGCTGGCGGAGCTCGGCTGCACGCTCCTGGTGTGGGACAGCGGCACCGACGCCTACGAGGTCCTGGTCGCTCCGGGCGGCGACCACGCGTCGGCCGGGCTGACGCACGAGGGTCTCCCGGTGCGGCCCTGGGGCGCCGAACCCGACGAGACCCTGGTCAGCCTGAACTGCCCGGGCTGCTCGCAGATGCTGGTCTGGCAACTGCCGCCGAACGAGACCCTGGCCGACGAGCACTGCGACTGCGGCACCCCGCTGTTCGACGCCGCCGGCCTCCCGCTGCCCGGCGTCACGCTCGACGACTGAGCCGCCCACCGGGGCCTACCGCGGCGGCGTGTTCGTCGGCGGCGCGGGAGGCGGTGCGGGAAGCGGCGCGGCGGGGAGACGGATGGCGAGCACCGCCATGTCGTCGTGGCCGTCGCTGGGGTGGCGGTCGGCGAGCAGGCGGACGAGGTCGTCCAGCGGCAGGGCGGCATGGGCGGCGGCGAGCGCGGCGAGGGCGTCCAGGCCCTCGTCGATGGGGCGCGCCGGGTCCTCGACGAGGCCGTCGGTGAACAGGACGACGGTGGCGCCGGCCGGCAGCGGGCGGGTGTGGTCGGGGCGGTGGACGGCGGGGTCGATGCCCAGGGGGATGCCGGGTTCGGCGTCCAGGTACCGGGCCCGCCCGTCGGGCGTGACGACGAGGGGCGGCAGGTGGCCGGCGCTGCTCCAGTGGAGGCTCCAGCCGTCCCCGGAGGGTTCGATCCGGGCCAGGCACACGGTGGTGACGGGCAGGTCGGTGATGGCGCCCACGGTGTGGTCGAGCTGGGTCAGCACCGAGCTGGGCGGGGTCCTGCGGTCGAAGAGCAGCGCGCGGAGCATGTTGCGCGCCTGGGCCATCGCGGCGGCGGCCTGCAGGTCGTGGCCGACGACGTCGCCGATGACGGCCGCACAGGCCCGGTCGGGCAGGACGGCGGCGTCGTACCAGTCACCGCCGACACCGGCCGGCTCGGCGGCGGTGCGGTAGACCGCCGCCCCGGTGAACGGGACCAGGTTCGGCAGCGTGGGCAGCAGCAGCCGCTGGAACTGCTCCGCGCCGTCGCGCATGTAGCCGAACAGCCGGGCGTTCTCGATGGCGATGCCGGCCGCGCCCGCGAGGGCGCGGACGATCTCCTCGTCGTCCGCGTCGAACGGCCGGCCGTCCGCGCGCTCGGAGAGGTAGAGGTCGCCGTAGATCTCGCCGCGGACGGTGATCGCCACGCCCAGCAGGGTCCGCATCGGCGGATGGCCCGGCGGGAAGCCCACCGAGGCCGGGTGGGAGGAGATGTCGTCCACCCGCAGCGGCTCCGGGTGGCGGATCAGGTGCCCGAGCACCCCGCGCCCGTGCGGGAAGTCGACACCGGCGAGGGCCGCGCGCTCCTCCTCCGTCAGCCCGGCGGTGACGAACCGCTCCAGCCGGTCGCCCGAGGAGTCGAGCACGCCGAGCGCACCGTAGCGGGCCCCGACCAGGTCCATCGCCGTCGTGACGATCCGGTGCAGCACCACCGGCAGCTCCAGGTCGCCGCCGATGGCCAGCACCGCCGACAGCAAACCCTGCAACCGGTCCTTCGCCCGGGCGAGCGCACGCAGCTGCTCGGCGGCGTCCTCCGGCCGCCCGTCCGGAGCCACCGGGCACTCCGGCGGCTCCGCCGCACCCGGTGGCCCGGCCGGCTCCGCCCCGGAAGTCATGACACCGCCTCGTTCACCACCCCCACGCTACGCACCGCACCGCCGTCCGGCCCGCCGATCGTCCCTTCGGCCGCGCCTCAGCGAACGGTGTCGCCGGTCTCCCGCACCACCGTCCAGCCGTCGCCGTCCAGGGCGTGCACGGGCGGCCGGGGCCGCACCCACACGTGGGCGAACGGCAGGTCGTAGCCGCCGCACCCGCCGATCGCCACCACGTCCCCCGGCCCCGCCCCGATCGGCCCCGCGACCTCGTCCGCGAAGACGTCGCCCTCGTAGCAGTTGGCGCCCAGCAGCCGGTACCGCCCCCGGTGGTCGCCCGGCGCGGCGGGGAACGCGATCGGGTGCGCCCGGCTCTTCACCGTCCGGGCCAGGTTGGTCCCCCCGTCCAGCACCAGCAGCTCCCGCCCGTCGCGGGACTTGCGGACCGCCACCCGGCAGACCAGCGCGCCGTGCGCCTCCACCAGGGAGCGCCCCGGCTCGATCACCAGGTCCACCGCGTCCGGATCCAGCCCGGCCTGCCGGCATCCGGCCGCGACGGCGGCGGCGTACGCCTCCCACCGGCGCCCGGGCACCCCCTGCGGCGGGAACCCTCCGCCGACGTCCACCGTCAACCGCTCCTCGGCCGCCCCCGACAGCTCCCGCAGCACCCCCGCCCAGGACAGCAGGGCCGCACGGTACGCCTCCGGCCCGGACAGCGTCGAGACCCCGACGTGCACCCCCCACACCGGCCGGCCGGCCCGGCGCAGCAGCTCGCGCGCCCGCACCACCTCGGCCGGCAGCAGGCCGAAGCGCGACCGCTCGCCGTTGCCGCCCCGGGTCGCGAGCCGCAGTCCCACCGGCGGAGGCCCGTCGGGCAGCGCGAGCAGGTCGCCCAGCTCGGTCAGCGAGTCGACCTGGACCGGCACCCCGAGCGCCGCCGCCCTGGCCAGCTCCGCCGGGCTCTTCACCGGCCCGTCGTAGACGATCCGCTCCGGCGCGAAGCCGTCCTCCAGGGCCAGCGACAGCTCCGCGCCCGACACCACCTCCGCCGCCGCGCCCAGCTCCGCCAGCCGCCGGGTCACGGCCGCCAGCGGATTGCTCTTGTACGAGTACGCCACCGTCAGATGGGCGAACTCCTTGCGCCAGACCAGCTCCATCTCCCGGTAGCCCTCCGCGAGGGCCTCCAGGTCGAACAGGTAGAACGGCGTCGCGCCGCGCTCCGCCACCTCCAGCGCCCCAGCCCGCAAACGATCGCTCAGCACGGTGTGCACCACCTCCCGGAACGGTTCGGACGGCCGCGAAGCACGATAGGCGAAACCCCTCAGCTTGTCAGTGGCACCTCAACGACGGCGCATTGCGTGATTCCGGCCTCGCGGGCCACGGCTCGACCGCCGCGGGACGGGAGGCGCCCGCTCCGGCCCGGACGGCCGGACCACCGGACCGCCGCAAGGCCGCGGGGCACGCTCCCCGACGGGGCACCGGCCGAGCCTCAGGATGATCCACGGACCGGCGCCCCCTCGAATCCCGCCGCCGTCCGCGGCGGCGCTGAGACGAGCGTCGCTTTTCCGAAAAACCCTCAAACACCATGCTCTTCATGCGGTATGACTATCGGCGTCACGGGTCAACCGTGCACGGAGCAATTTTACCGATAAAGGGGATATCGTGGGGAGAACGATCACACGGGCGTCGACAGCGGTCGTCGCGGGACTGGTCGCGGCCTCGGTGCTGCCCGCCCAGGCCGGGGCCGCCGCCCCGCCCTCGGTCTGGGTCGCCAGCGGCGCCGACCATGTCTTCTCGTCCTCGCCGGCGCCCCAGCGGCCGACCGGCGGAGTGGCCCTGTTCGCCGCCCGCAACGAAGTCCAGGCCGCCCAGATCGCCGTCCGCTCCGGAGGGGCGCTGAACGGCCTGTCGGTGCGGGCGGGCGACCTCACCGGACCGGGCGGGGCGGTGATCCCGGCCTCCAGGATCACCGTCGACCGGGAGTACAACCACCCGAACATCGTGAAGACCGACAGCCCGCACCGTCAGGAGCCGCCGAACGGCGGCAACGCCTACTACGACGCGCTCGTCGGCAACGACCCGTACGACCTGGCCGCCGACACCACCCAGCCGTACTACTACAGCGTGGCGGTGCCCCCCGGCCAGGCGCCCGGCACCTACACCGGCAAGGCCACCGTGAACAGTTCGGCGGGCCCGGTGGACGTACCGGTCTCGCTGACGGTGTACGCGGCCGAGCTCCCGCCGACGAACCGCTCCACCTTCCGGCTGAACAACTGGTTCACCTCGGTCGGCTGGGACTACACCCAGACGGCCAGTTCGATACCCGACCAGTTCGGGGTTCAGGCGTACTCCGACCGTTGGTGGACCCTGATGGGGAACATCGCCAAGAACCACGCCAAGCACCGCAACAACACCGTCTTCGCGGACTTCCAGGCGCTCGCCATCCCCGGCACCACGCTGGTGAACGGCACCTACACCTTCGACTGGACGACCTTCGACCGCTTCGTCCAGCTCTTCCAGGACGCCGGCGCGCTCCAGTACATCTACACCCCCCACCTCCTGGAGGAGAACGGGTCGAAGGTGGAGGTGCTCGTCGAGAACGGCAGCGGCGGGGTGCAGGTGGCCCGGGTGGCACCCGGCTCCGCCCAGGCCGAGCAGTACTTCGCCGCCGCCCTGCCGGCGCTGAAGGCCCACCTCGACACCAAATGCGTGGACGCGGGACCGGTCTGCGGGCCGGGCCGCCGGTGGAGCGACGTCTTCTACCTCTCCGCCTCCGACGAGCCCCAGCCCGCCGACACCGCCTGGACGGCCAACGCCGACTGGCTCTACCGGCGCTACCACCAGTACTTCCCGCAGGGCATGACCAACGAGGCCCACCTGACACCCGTGCCCGACGTCGACACCACGCTCTCCACCCTCACCGCGCACGTCGACGACGACTTCGACGACAACGCCGCCTACTACCAGGACAAGCGCCTGGCCGGGAAGGACCTCTGGCTCTACTTCAGCGGCGGCCCCACGGACCGCCACCCCAACCGCCTGATCAGCTACCCGCTCTCCGACTCCCGGCTGACGCCGTGGATGGTGTCGTCGATCGGCGGCAACGGGTTCCTCCACTGGGGCTGGAACATCTGGTCGGCGTGGGACGCCGACGAAGGCCGGTACAAGGGCGTCGACACCCTCAACGGCTGGACCACCGGCGACCCGTTCCTGGTCCGCCCGAACCTCACCCCCGGTGCGCTCGACGTCTACAACAGCGTGCGCAGCGAGGCCCTGCTCGCCGGTGTCCAGGACTACGAGCTGCTCAAGCAGCTCGCCGTTTCCAAGCCGGTCCTGGCCCACGCCCTGACCTCCTCGCTGATCACCAGCAGCACCGAGTTCACCACCTCGGGCACCGAGATCGACCACCGCCACAAGCAGATCCTCGACGCCCTCACCACCCCCGGGCCCGACGCCTCCTACCCGTTCACCGACGACTTCTCCTCCGGCGCCGACACCCAGTGGCGCCACACCCGCGGCTCCTGGACCGTCACCGGCGACCAGGCCTACGCGCAGACCAGCACCGGCGACGAGTGGAACAACGTCACCGCGGTGGCCGGACGCGCCTACGCGGACGTCGCCGCCTCCGTCGACGTCCGGATCACCGGGACCAACGCGAGTGGCGGCAACACCAACTGGGCCGGCCTGACCGTCCACAGCCAGAACCCGGCCGACCGGCAGACCGGCTACCTGGTGGCGCTGCGCAACAACGGCGAGGTCTTCGTCCAGCGCGGCAACACCACCCTGGGGACCGCCACCGTGCCCGGCTTCTCCCCCGGTCAGACGGTGACCCTCCGGGTCGTCACCCGCGGCTCCTCGCTCGACGTGTACGCGGGCGCGACGAAGCTGATGTCCGTCACCGACCCGGCCTACCCGGTCGGCAACATCGGCCTCGCCACCGGCGGCGCGGCCGCCCGCTTCGACAACGTGCGGCTCAACCCCGGCACCGACCCCGCCGAGGCCGCCGCGGTCTCCGCCACCAGCAGCTACGAGGCCGACGGCTGGAGCAGCGCCGCCCTCACCGACGGCCGCCGGTCGCTGCCGACCGGCACCCTCGGCTGGAGCAGCATCGACAACCTGTCCACCGACCACACCGAGTCGGTCACCGTCGACCTCGGCTCGAACCGCCGGATCAGCCGCCTGGACCTCTTCGCCCGCGCCGACGGCGCCAACACCGGCCTCGGCTTCCCGGTCGACTACACCGTCCAGGTCTCGACCGACAAGAGCACCTGGACCACCGTCGCCGACCGGCACGACCAGCCGCGGCCCGACGCCTCGGCGCAGACCGTCGCGTTCGCGCCCGCCGATGTGCGCTACGTCAAGGTCACCGGGACGAGGCTGCGGACCGACCCGCGCGGCAACTACCACATGCAGCTCGCCGAGATCGAGGCCGCCGGGGACAACCTGGCCGCCAACCGGCCGGTGACCACGTCGAGTTCGATCGAGGGCTCCGGCTGGGGCCGCGCCGCGGCCACGGACGGCGTGCTGAACTCCGCCGCGGACTACTCGATGGGCTGGACCAGCCTCAAGTCGCCGACGGCGGCGGGCAACGAGTCGATCGTCGTGGACCTCCAGGGCGCGAGCCGGATCGAGCAGGTCCGGCTGACCCCGCGCACCGACGGCGCCAACACCGGCCTCGGCTTCCCGGTCGACTTCACCGTTCAGGTGTCGGCCGACGGCACCGCCTGGACGACGGTCGCGGACCGCCACGACCAGCCGCGCCCGGGCGGCACCCTGACCCTCCCGTTCGCGCCGGCCACGGCCCGCTACGTGAAGGTCACGGGCACCCGGCTGAGTGCCGACCAGTTCGGGGACCACTACCTGCAGCTCGGCGAGATCGCCGTCTCCTGACGCCGTGATGCCCGGCCGCCGTGACGTGCCGCCGCGCTGCCGTGCCCGGAGCGCGGTGCGGTAGGCGGCCCGATGCCCGGCCACCTCCTTCGGGTGGCCGGGCATCGGGCCGTGGTCGCCGGGCACCGCCTCCGGTCGCCGTCTCCGGTCGCCGCCCGAGGCGGTCGGGCCCGGCCGGACTCGTGGGCGGGGCGCGGTTCTTGACGGAACTTGCCAACCCGGCACATCACACGCACCAGCCATTGACCGGAGCATGACGCCATGTGAGGGTTCCAGCACCCGAACGCGGACGGCCCGCACGGCCGTCCCCAAACACGGCCCTGCGGTGCGCCACCAGCCACGCCTTCCGCGGTCGAGGACCCCCACGTGCTAGGAGCCTCGATGAAACGCAGTGCTACCGCGGGCCGGTTGCTGACCGCGGCCACCACCCTGACCGTGCTGGCCGGCACCATCGCCGCCACCGCCGGCCCGGCCACCGCCGCGCCCACCCCCACGCCGCCCAGCGGCCTGGCCGCCGCCGTCAGCGCCGCCGACCGGGCGGTCGCGGCCGGCGTGGACGCCCTGGCCAAGGGCTCGGACGAGACCTACGAGCGCACGAACGTCACCCCCTGGGTCGACGGCCTCTACTCGGTCGCCTACGAGCGCAGCTACAAGGGCCTGCCGGTGGTCGGCGGCGACGCGGTCGTCCTCGCCGACTCCCAGGGCAAGGTCCGCGGCCTGCAGTCCGCCACCAGCGGCCGCATCGACGGTGCCACCACCGCCCGGATCAGCGCCCAGAAGGCCGAGAAGACCGCCCGCACCAAGCTCTCCGCCGTCGACTCGGTCGACTCCCGCCGCCTGGTCGTGCGCGTCAAGGACGGCGACAGCGGCCGCCTCGCCTGGGAGACGGTCCTCACCGGCCGCAACGGCAACGCCCCCAGCCGTCTGCACGTCTTCGTCGACGCCACCACCGGCGAGGTCATCGACAGCTACGACGACGCGCGGGCGGGCACGCTCAACAGCAAGTGGAACGGCCCCTCGCCGACCATCAACACCACCGGCTCCGGCAGCTCCTTCTCGCTGCGCGACCCGAGCCG
>NZ_JBHVIV010000099.1:0-28596 GCF_042799475.1 Kitasatospora sp. NPDC057692
CGCTGGCGGCCGCCGGCGTGGCCCACGCGGCGGCCGCCGCGGCGCTGCTGCCCGGCCTCGACGGGTCCACCCGGCTGCTGGCCGGCGGCTCGGCCGCGGTCGGCGCGACCGCGGTGGCGCTGGCCGTGGCGGGCGGCGGCTTCTTCTTCCCCGGCCTGCTGGTGGCCGCCCTGTTCGCCCTGGCCGCCGGGGCGATGGCCGCCGCGGGAGCCGGCGCGGCCGGCATCGCCGCCGTGGGCGCCGCCGGCGCGGTGCTGCTGGGGGCCTTCGTGCCGGGTCTGGCGTTCAAGCTCGCCGGACTGCGGCTGCCCGCCCTCCCGCGCAACTCCGACGAGCTCCAGGAGGAGATCGAGCCGTTCCCCGCCGAGGACGTGCTCTCCCGCAGTGCGGTGGCCGACGGCTACCTGGCGGCCTTCCTGATCGCCCTCGGCGCCGTCTGCGCGGCGGCGCTGACCGCCCTCGCGTGGTCCCCGGACACCGGCTGGGGCACCCGGGCCACCGCCGTCGACCTGTCGCTGCTGCTCATGCTCCACGCCCGTGACATCGGCGGCATCCGGCAGCGGCTCGCCGTCCTGCTCCCGGGGGCGCTCGGCCTGGTGCTGCTGGCCGTGCGGCTCGGCGTGGACGGCGGCGGGGCGGACCGGCTGGTGCTGTTCGGGGCCCTGCTGGTCCTCGCGGTCGGGCTCGGCGTCCTCGCCTGGACGGTACCGGGGCGCCGGCTGCTGCCGTACTGGGGCCGGGCCGGCGACCTGGTGCACAGCCTGGCCGCGCTCGCCCTGCTGCCGCTCGCCCTCCAGGTGCTCGGCTTCTACCGGACCATGCGGGGGCTCGGCGGCTGATCCGCCGTCCGGTCCCGGCCCGCCGCCGGGACGCCCCGGCCCGGCCGGACCGCCGGACCGGGCCCCACGAACCGCAGGGAGGACCAACCCCATGCAGTCCCGCCGCGACCAGGTGCAGGCCCACCTCTTCGTCATGGGCCGGGTCGCCGCCGGCGTACTGAGGGCCGAGCCCGACGCCCCCGACACCCCCATCGGCCGGACCAACCGGGGCGCGGCCATCGGCGTGGCGCTCGCGCTGCTGGCCGGCCTGGGCGCGGGCGTCTACGGGATCGTCAAGCCCGGCGGCGCGGCCGGCTGGCGCAAGCCCGGCACCGTGGTCGTCGTCAAGGAGACCGGCACCCGCTACCTCTACGCCGGCGGCCTGCTGCATCCGGTGCTGAACCAGGCCAGTGCCAGGCTCCTCGCGGGCGGCCAGCTCGTCGTCGACGAGGTGTCCCGCAACTCGCTGGAGGGCGCCGCGCGCGGCGGGCCGGTCGGCATCGTCGGCGCCCCCGACGCGTTGCCCGCCCCGGGCGGGCTGGACCGCTCGGACTGGCTGGCCTGCACCGTGCAGGCGGCCACCGCGGGCGCCAAACCCGCGCCGATGCTGGCCCTGGCGGTCGGCGCGGGCCCCGGCGGCGGCACGGCCGGGGACCGGGCGGCGCTGGTCGCCGGGCCCGACGGCGCCCCGCACCTGCTCTGGCACGGCCGGCGCTACGCGCTGGGTGTCGCCGAGGGCGCGGTGCGCGCGCTCGGCTACCAGGCGGCGGTCCCCTTCCCCGTGACGGCGGCCTTCCTGGAGACCTTCGCGACCGGCCCCGCCCTGCGCGGCCCCGACCTGCCGGGCCGGGGCACGGCGGGACCCGAACTCGCCGGGCGGCCGACCCGGACCGGCCAGCTGTTCGCCGGCACCGGCGAGGACCGCTACCTGCTCACCGCGCAGGGCCTGGTCCCGGTCGGGCCGACCGTGCTGGCCCTCGTCCAGGGCGACCCGCGCACCCAGGTGGACGCCTACGCCAACGGGCCGGTGACGGTGGGCCAGGTCGGCGCCGCGGACCTGGCGGCCCATTCCGCCTCCGCCGCCGCGACGGCCGAGCTCGTCCCGGCGGGCCTTCCCGAGCGGCCGCCCGCGCTGCTGGCGCCGGGCCAGGGCCAGGCGCTCTGCGCCGGACTGCCCACCGCCGGTCCCGGCGCCGGGACCGGCGAGGTCGACCTGCGGACGGTGGACGCGACCGCCGTCCTAGGCCTGCCCCCGGTGTCCGAGCCGGGCGTCGTGCCCAGCTGCACCCCGGCCGACCGGATCGCGGTCCGGCCGGGCGGGGGCGCGCTGGTCCGGGCCCTCTCCGGTTCCGGGCAGGGCACGACGCTGTACCTGGTCGCCGAGAACGGGGTGCGCTACCCGCTGGCCCCGGCGGCGGTCGAGAAGCTGGGCTACGCGGGGGCCGCCCCGGTGTCCGTCCCGGGCCGGCTGCTGGCCCTGCTGCCGGCCGGGCCGAGCCTGGACCCGGCCGCACTGGCCGGCGCCTCGCTCGTCCAGCCGGCCGCGGCCGAGGGCAAGTGCGTCCGCTGAGCGGCGGTCGGCGGCCCGCCGTCCGGGGCGGCTGAACCGGCCCGGGCCCCGGGCCCGTTCAGCCTGGCGGACCGCCGCCACGCCCCGGACGGTCCGCCCGCCGGCAACGGCACGGGAGACGGGGCGCGCGAGAGAGGGAGTGCCATGACGACGGGGACGACGAGGACGGAAGCCACGGCGATCCGGGCCGTGAAGGGCACCGTGGACGAGCAGTTCAACGCGATGAAGGCGATCGACGCCAACATCGAGAAGAGCATCGAGGAGCTCCGGCACAACTTCCAGGCCAGCTCCAGCACCATCTTCCAGCAGAAGATCGCGGACTGGCAGGCCAAGTACAACGAGCTGGCCGGCAAGTACAACACCTTCCACGGCCAGCTGGAGCAGGGCGAGCGCAGCATCAACAGCGGCCAGGAGCACTCCAACACCATCGCCACCGGCATCGGGAACGGCGCCGGCAGCTACGTCGAGGACGTCCTCGGTGGCAAGAAGTAACGGGTCTCCGGCGGAGACCCCCTCACGACCCCGGCCCGGGGCGCCCCGCCCCGGCCGACCTCCAAGGAACGGGAGTGCGACCAGATGACGACCCCCCAGGACTCGCTGTTCGTCAAGCACGCGGGTGTGCAGGAAGCGATCGACTACCTGCGCAACGAGGGCCACGCGATGTTGACCGCGATGGAGAAGACCAAGAACACGCTCAACCAGCACTTCGGCGGCGACCTCCAGGGCTTCTACGCCGACGCCGCCCGGAACTTCTCCGCCGAGCTGGAGCGGCTCGACTCCGCGATGATCAACGACATCGACGAGGCCACCAAGGCGCTCGCCGAGATGCACCACGTCCTGTGGCAGGCCGACAACCACGCCGGCCAGGGCATCGGCTGACGGACGGAGCCGACACGCCATGGGAGACAAAGACAACGAGCCCGGCGGCGGGAGCGGCGTCACCAAGATCACCGAGGGCTACATCGCGGAGTTCGCGGACAAGAAGCTCCAGCTGATCATCGACGCGTACGTGCAGAACGGGAACATCCGGGACGTCGGCCTCTACGCGACCGACGGCGGCCTGGTGAGCAGCGGCCACCCCTCGCACCTGCTGGCGGGCAACCCGAGCGGGACCGCGCCCTCCATCGGGATCCTCGCCACCGCGTTCAAGAACTACTTCACCGCGGTCAACAACGGCTTCAGCAGCGTCAACACCCAGGCCCAGAAGATGAAGCTGGACCTCAAGAACGCCGACCTCATCCTGCAGAACGGCACCGAGGACGCCCTCACCGTGGCCGAGCTGATGTACATCCTCAACGACGTCGTTCCCGGCGGGGGTTCCGGGACCGGTACCGGGGGCCGCTGACCCCGGCCGCCTTTCCGTCACGCGGGCCGGCCGACGCACCGGTCGGCCCGCGCCACCGGCCCCGCGGGGCCGCTCAGATCCGATCCGACCGCGCCGGTCCGGCCGAAGGGAATCACCGTGGGTAAGTGGGAGGACGTCCTCGCGATCTTCGCGTCGTCGGCCCAGACCAGCCTCGTCGACCGCGGCGCGGTCGCCGGCAAGGACGTCAAGTGGCCGCCGGGCGACGGGAACGGGGACCGGAAGGTCTACTCGGAGTGGAAGACCTCCGGTCAGGAGGGGATGCCGCACGACGCCTGGTGGGGCTGGAACTTCCACTACACGGACGGCTACGACATCAAGCGCTACGGCTGTCTGACCTACGGGATCAACTTCGACTACTCCACCATCAACGCCGGCTCCCCGTTCGACCGCTGGCAGCACGAGTTCCTCAACATCCTCAGCCCGTTGCGGAACCCGCCGTTCGCCAACGACCGGGTCGACCTGGGCGCCTTCATGCGCGTGGCGAAGGCCCACGAGCAGGTCCGGCTCGTCCTCGACGACTGGGCCGCCAAGACCAAGGCCTGGGTCGACGAGGTCGACGCGCCGGACGGGGACTGGCAGGGCAGCGCCGCCGGGGCGTTCCACACGGTGCTCGGCGCCTACTACGGCGAGATCGCCAGCTTCCGCAACCAGCTGGCGGACAACGGGGTCGAGGCGGCGCTGAACGGGGTGCTGCCCCAGTTGCAGACCGCGCTGGACATCCTCCACATCGGCTTCACCAACTGGCGCAACACCCGGCTGTACCACCCCGCCCTCGCGCTCCAGGACGCCCTGGCCGACGCCATGAGGACCGCCACGGTCGAGGTCCGCTACATCCAGCAGCTGACCCCGGCGGAGTACGACGCGGCGCTCAAGTCCTCCCACCTCTCCAGCGCGGAGACCGCATCCGACCTGACCTTCAAGGTGACCTCCCCGTTCGGCGACCCGGACACCAAGGAGTTCTGGGAGAAGGTCGTCGTCCGGGCCAAGGAGCTCTGGCTGGGCAACCTCGGCTCGCTGGACAACGAGGCGACCAGGGCGCTGATCTTCCTGGAGACGGCCTACACGACCCTCTCGAACCGGTTCAACGCCAGCCACCCCCGGGTCGAGATGCGGATGCCGCCGCCGGTCGCGCCCAAGGTGGACGTCCCGCCCGGCGGCGCCGGAGCCGGCGGCAAGGACGACCCCACCAAGGGCATCAAGGACGACATCAACAACATCAAGCAGGACCTCGGCGGAGGGTCCGGCAACAAGGACTTCAAGCTCGACGGAGGCGCCGGCGGAGGCGGTGGCGGCACCGGCGGCATCGGCGGGATCGGGGGGAACACCGGCGGCATCGGGGGGAACACCGGCGCCGGAGCCGGCGGCAGCGGCGCCAAGCCCCCCACCAGCCTGCCCAAGCCGCCGGAGATCGGCATCGGCGGCGGCGGAGGGGGCGGGAGCACCCTGCCCGGGGGCGGGTCCGGGCTGCCCGGCGGGGGGACCGGTGTGCCCGGGGGAGGGACGACGCTGCCCGGCGGCGGCACCTGGACCGGAGGCGTGGGCGTCGGCGGAGGCGTCGGCTCCGGCGGCCGCAACGTCGTCGTGCCGCCCGGCTCCCGGGTCACCGAGGACGGCCGGGTGGTGGACAGCGAGGGCCGGCCCGTCCTGGACAGCCGCGGCAACCCGATGGTGGTCGGCCGGGACTACACCATCGCCCCGGACGGCACCCTGCTGGACGGGCAGGGCACTCCCGTCACCCAGAGCCGGCAGGTGCTCGACGACCTCGGCCGCAACTACCTCGACCCGGGCGACGACCTGCTCGCGCCCAACGACTTCGGCTTCGGCGCCTCCGGGATCGGCGGCTCCGGCCTGCTGGGGTCCGCCGGTGGCGGGGGCGGATCCCTGCTCACCGGCCCCGGCGGGATCTCCCCGATCACCGGCGCCGTCGCCGGGACGAACGCGCGGGGCCTCGCCACCGGCGGCGACCCGACCACCCTCAGGGCGGCCGCCGACGCGGCCACCGAGCGCATGGCCGCGGAGCGCGCGGCCCGCGCCGCCGCGGCCGAGCAGGCGGCGCTGACCGGGAGCCGGGTGAACACCACCGGCGGCACCGGCATGCCGCCGATGATGCCGCCCGGCGGCATGGGCGCCGGGGGCGCGGGGGGCGCCAACGAGAAGGACCGCCAGCGCACCACCTGGCTGGCGGAGGACGAAGAGGTCTGGGGCACCGAGACCGGAGCCGTCGAGGGCGTCATCGGCCGCTGACGCCGCCCCCGGCACCGGGCGCGGGCTCCCGGTGCCGGTCCCCCCCCCGGGCGGGCGTCCGCCCCGCGGCCGCCGCGCCGTGCCGACCGGAACGAGGAAACGAGGAACCCCGTCATGAGCAATCCGTTCGCGGACCAGATCGCCCAGACCATGGAGGCGATGCGCACCCAGCTCGCCAAGGCCGAGGAGGCGCAGGCGGAGCTCGCGCAGCTCACCGCCTCCGTCACCTCCAAGGACCGCCTGGTGACGGTGAAGGTCGGTCCGCAGGGCCAGGTCGTCGCGCTGACCTTCCACAACACCGGCTACCGCGACAAGGCCCCGGCCGAGCTGGCCGAGCAGCTCAAGGACGTGCTCAACGAGGCCCGCGCCAAGGTGGGGGAGCAGGTCGCCGCCCGGATCAGGGAGTTCGAGGGCGTGGGCGAGTCCCTGCGGCTGTCGATGACCGGCGGGACCGAGCTGGACGACCTGCTGGAGCCGCTGTGGTCGATGCGCCCCGGCTTCGACGACGAGAAGAAGAAGTCCCGCAAGCAGGAGGAGTTCGGTGGCTGAGGACCCCAATGTGCTCGCGAAGACCGAGTACATGAAGAAGTCCTTCGGCGAGTTCACCGAGCTGAAGGACGTCCTCAAGGACATCGAGGAGAACGTCAAGATCATCAACCGGCTGAACAAGACGGTCGGCGGCAACGACGAGATCGGCAAGCAGTACCACGCGCAGGTCGACAACCCGACCGCCAACCTTGAGGAACTCCTCAAGAAGGTGCGCCAGGTGGTCGGTTCGGTCGGCGAGAACGGCGAACGCCTGGCGGACAAGCTCGACCGCGCGAACGACGACGCCGGAGCCCTCGCCTCGGGCCTCTAGAGGTCGGCCGCGCCGCGGCGGCAGCACCGAAGTACCCCTGGAACAACCGGAAACGGCAGGCCGAACCCCGTGCCCTACTCCTCCATCACGGTCGACAAGACGACGGCCGACTTCTTCAGCAAGGTCACCGGCATGCCCTGGCCGGAAGTGAACGAGGGGGACCTGCGGGAGGTGCGGGACGCCTACCGCAGGCTCGCGGAGGAGCTGCCCGAGCTGCGGCGGCTGATCGCCGAGGTCGCGGTCAAGGCGCGGCAGCAGTTCGAGGGGCAGTCCGCCCGGCAGTTCTCCGAGCAGATGCGTCAGTTCATCGGGGAGACCGGCGGGTCGGACTACATCGCGGCGGCGGTCAAGACCGCCGACGCGCTGGCGAACTGCGCCAACGACGTGGCCACCGCCGCCGAGTACAGCAAGTGGATGTCCATCGCCCAGCTCGTCCAGCTGCTGGTGGAGATCGCGCTGGCGATCCTCTGGGCGCCGTTCACCTTCGGCGGCAGCCTCGCCGAGGTGACCCTGAAGACCATTCTCACCCGCGAGGTGCTGAAGGGTCTGATGAAGTTCCTGTTCAAGACGATCCTGCTGCACACCTTCGCGGGGATCATGAGCGGTCTGACGATGGACCTGGTCATCCAGGGCATCCAGATCGGGCAGGGCAACCGCAAGGAGATCGACAAGGAGGCGCTCAAGCAGGCCGTCCTGTTCGGTGTCATCGGCGGTGTGATCTCCGGCCCGCTGAACCTGATCGGCATGGGCCTGGGCAAGCTGCTCGGCCGGCTGCTCGGCCGCAACGGCGGCCGGCTGGCGGCCGACAAGCTGGCCGACTTCATGATCAACGGGGACCGGAAGGCACTGAAGGAGGCGCTCGAAGCCGCCGGGAAGTCGGGCCTCAAGGGCGTCGCCGCCGGTGGCGAGGGCGCGCTGGGCAAGGTCGGCGCGGCCGCCGGCAAGAGCGCCACCGAGGGCACCACCAACTGGCTGGACAAGAAGGCCTCCCGGGCCTTCGCACGGGACCTCGGCAAGCTGCTGGAGTCCTCGGACAACGTGCTGCGGGTCGGCTTCGAGAAGGCCGGTGCCAAGGCCGCCGACCGCTTCGCCACCCGGCTGGGCGAGATCTTCGAGAAGCACCTCGGCCAGCTGATGAAGAAGGAGGGCGGGGAGGCCGCGGCCAAGGCCCTCGGCAAGGACTTCGGCGAACTCTTCGTCAAGAACTGGGGCAAGAACACCGCCGAGCACACCGCGCTCAGCGTCGGGCTCAAGGGCATGATGGAGGTGAGCGGCGACTTCAGCGAGCGCGGCGTCGGCGCGCTGGCCCGCAGGTTCGTCGACATCGCCGAGGACATGCCGCAGGGCAACCGGATGTTCCACCTCGGCTACGCGGTCGGCGAGCAGCTCAAGGAGGGCGTTCAGGGCAACCTGGTCGAGGGCTTCTACAACCTGCTCTTCAGCGAGAACCACGAGTTCACCACCAGCCTGGCGACCTTCGGCTCCGGCATGGCCATGGGCCTGATGGCGCGCGGTCTGCACCACGCGGCCTCCCCGGTCATGGGGCGGTACATGGACTGGGTCCGGGAGCTGCAGTACGCCAACGTCAAGCCCGGTGACAGCAAGTACTTCCCGCCGTACCACCCGCTCAGCATCCTGTCGGTGCTGAGCAACCTCTCCGGCAACCCGGCCCCGCTGCTGGTGCCCCGGCTCGGCGCGCAGGTCGAGGCCGGCGGCGGCGAGGCGGGCGGCTCCCCGAAGGGCCACGCGAACGCGGCGGAGGAGAACGCGAGGCTGTTCCGCGAAGCGTTCGGCGACAGCACCTTCGGGGAGGACCCGACGCCCGAGCAGCTGCGCGGCCAGATCATCGAGGCCTTCTCGCAGGCCAAGGTCGAGGGGTACGGCGAGGCCTTCGCCGAGGCCCTCCGCGACATCCACCCGAGCCTGGTGTTCAGCGACGAGGACCTCGTCGCGCTCGGCCTGCGGGACGAGGACGGCGATGCCGTGACCGCCCCGCGGGACGACGACGACAACGCCACGCTCGCGCCGACCGGCGACACCGTCCGCACGCAGAGCCAGGACGACGGTCCGGGCCGGGGGAAGGACCAGCCCAAGGAGCAGGCGAAGGAGAACGCGAACCAGGGGCGGACCCAGGGCGAGAACAAGGCGCAGGAGCCGCCCAGGACGCAGAGCGACGGCAAGGCCCCGGGCGACGGCAAGGCCCAGAACGAGGCCAGGGCGCCGGGCAGGAGCCAGGGCGGCCAGACCCCGCCGCAGGAGCCGACCCGGGTCCGGACCTCCTCGACCCCGGACGTTCAGCAGGCCGCCAACACCCGGCAGGCGTCCGCGCCGCCCCACTCGCAGGACCAGGCCACCGCCACCGCCGCCGCCCGTACGACCTCCACCGGCGGAGGGCCGGAGCAGACGCTCCGCCGGGTCGAACGGAACGACTCCGAGACGACGCTCGTCGAGCCGCCGGCCGGCGCCAAGCCGCCCGCCGGGGACACGAAGCCGGAGCCGCCGCTCACCCCGGGCGGCCGGCGGACCGCCGACGCGGGCTCCGCGCAGCAGGTGCCGCCCATCGCCACCACCAGTACCGCGGACCACCTCACGGCGCCGGACCACCAGAACCAGCAGGGCCCCCAGAACCAGCAGGGTCCCCAGAACCAGCCGGACCAGAGCCAGCAGCAGCCCCAGCCCCAGCCGACGGACGCCGACCAGCCGCCGGTCGTGCCCGTCGCCCCGCCCGTCGGCGGCTCGGACCTGCGGCCGGGCTGGACCACCGCGCAGGTCCAGCCGCCCGCCGGCCCGCGCGCCGCCAACGAGGCCCCCTCCCCGCTCCGTCCGTACGAGGCCCGCCGCGGCACCCTGCCGACCGGCGAACCGGCCACCGAACTCGTGCTGCGGCTGCACCTGGACGACTCGGCCCTGCCGGAGGGCTCGGGCCCCTCGGTCGCCGCGCTGCGCCGCCGCGCCCTGGCGGGCGTCGCCGACGCGTACAACAACGGCCACCGGCTGCCCGACGGCAGCGTCCTGCGGGTGCGGGTCGAGTTCACCGGCTCGGCGGCCGACGCCCACCACACGGTGCGGCTGCACGACCGCACCGTCCGCCAGAACGAGGGCGACTGGGGGCTGCGGGCCGGCCGGAACGTGCTCGGCCACGAGATCGGGCGGGTGCTGGGCCTGCGCGAGGGGCCCCGGGTGGTGCACCGGGTGGGCGGCACCGACCGGGTCGACACCGGCCCGGCGCCGCGCGGCCTGCGCACGGTGGGGACGGCCCTCGACGAGGCGTTCACCCCCGACCACGGGCCCGCCGGCCCGGCGGCCGGCCCGGCCGCGCCCCTCGTCGGGCCGACCGTCCGCACCGCCTCGCTGTACGGGGCGGGCGGCCGGGACGGCGCGGACGGCCACCTGTTCCGGCCCGCCGTCCAGCAGGCCCACGCGGACGCGCAGTTCCACGAGAACCCCAACCGCACCGTGCAGCTGCCGCCGTCGGCCGACGGCGGGGAGCCGGGCCGGACCTTCTTCCCGCCGCACTGGACCGCCGACGAGGCCGTGTACGCCGCCGAGCAGGCCTACACGGACGCCCGCGGCCGCGGCCTGGCCCCGACCGCCCCGCGGTGGGAGGGCGAGTACGCGGGCGTGCGGATCGTGGGCGAACAGCAGGACGGCCGGATCACCCTGTTCCGGCCCGCCGACGACCAGGGCACGCTGCCGCCGCCCCCGTACGCCCCGGACCGGCCGGCGCCGGTGCCGCCGTCCGGGACCGGCAGCGGGTTCGGGACCGGGTTCGGCGACCGGCGCGCGATGACCGGCGTCCACCACGTGCTGGACGGCGCCGAGGGCAGCGCGCTCGGCATCCACACGGCGGCGCCGGACCCCCAGAGCCTCCACCCCAACCTGACCTCCCGGGGCCACGTCTGGTTCCTGGACCCGACCCTGCCGCCGGACTCCCCGCTGGCCGAGTTCCCCAGCCGCTGGCACCGGCCGGCGGACGGCCCGCCGCCGATGCGCTACCCGGAGGCCTGGACGCCCGCGCAGACCGGCTACGCGGCGCAGCACGCGCTGTTCGGCGAGCCCCGCCGGGTGATACCGCTCCCGGACGGCCGGACCGAGCACATCGTCGGCGAGGCGTACGGCGTCCGGATCGAGGGCCTGGTCCGCGACGGGCGGATCCTCGTCCACCGGCCGACCGACCGGCAGCCCGTCTGGCGGGCCGGCACGTACGGGGAGTGGCACGGCGACCGGGTGGTCGCCTACTCCCCGCCGGTCACCCGGACCGTGGGGGCGGGCCGGCCGGTGTCCCTCCGGCGGGCGGTGTTCGACACGACGCAGGAGGGCGTCCAGCTCACCGTCCGGCTGCACCTGACGCCGGGGGAGGGCATGGCGGGCCCCGACGTGCTCGCGTACCGGCGGCAGCTCCAGGACGCGGCCGACGACCTGGTCCGCAGGCAGGCCTCCGACACCCCGCTGTCCCTGCGGCTGGAGTTCACCGACACCCCGGCCGGGGCGTTCTCCAGCGTGCCGGTCACGGCCGGTGCGGCGCCCGTGCTGCGCGACCACCTGGGACCGCTGCTGGACGCGGGCGCCCAGCACGACCTGGAGCTCGTGGCGACGAGCCTCGCCCCGCCGGCGGGCGAGGGCTTCCGCGCCGCGCTCGTCCCCGGCGACCTCCGCGAGCCCGGCGCGCCCCTGCCGGCCGGTCCGCCGCCGCGCACCACGGACGGGCTGGCCGACATCCTGCCGACCCTGCGGCCCCGCTTCACCGACGAGGCGTGGGACCGGTCCCCCCGGGGGCTGCCGCCGGGCTGGACGTCCGAGGAGGCCCGGTACGCCGCGCACGCGGTCGCGGTCGGCGACGGGAGCCCGGGGCGGAACCTCCTCGACCCCGCGCAGCCCGTACCGCGCCGTGCCCGGGGCACCGTCGCCGGAACCGTGGTCGAGGTCGTGGTGGCCGACGGCCGGATCACCGAGGTCCGGGCCCTCGGAGCCGGCGACGGGACCCCGCCGCCGCTCCTGGACGCCGGCCCGCGCCGGATCCTCGCCACCGCCGAGATCCGCCCGCCGGCGGACGCGTTCCGCAACCAGCTGTCCGGCCGCCGCTGGCAGTCCTTCGAGGCCGACCGGGTCAGGCTGCCCGACGGGGACACCGAGGCCGTGCTGCGGCTGCGGCTCCACCTGGACACCTCGCGGGTGGCCGGTGCGGCCCTGCCCGACCTCGACTCCCGGGTGCAGGCCCTGCAGGACCGGGCCAGGCGCGGCGTCGGCGAGCACTTCAACCGGGGCCAGCGGCTGCCCGGCGGCGAACTGCTGCGCGTCGAGGTGACCTTCGTGGACAGCCCGGAGGAGGCCCACCACACCGTCGCCCTGCACCCCGCCACGGACCGCGAGTCCATGACCGACTGGACCCTCGACACCGACGAGCGGGTCCTCGCCCACGAACTCGGGCACGCGCTCGGCCTGCCGGACGAGTACCGCGAGGCCCGGTTCGGCCCCCGTCCGGTCGCCCAGGACGGCGGCCTGATGGCCGCCCAGGAGCAGGACCGGTTCGGCCAGTTCATGATCGACCAGGACCGCGACGGCACCAGCCAGGGCATCCGCCCCGCGCTCGGCCTGCCGCCGCGCTACCTGCGCGACCTCGGCTCCGTCCTCGACTCCGCGCTCGGTGCGCCCGGCCGCCCGGCCACGCCCGGCGGGGTGCCGCCGCGCGCCGTCTTCGGGGGGGACGCCCGGCGCGACGCACTGGACGGCCCTCCGCGCGGCGACGGCGGCCACCTCTCCCCGCCGCCCGGCTCCGACCTGCCCCGGCCGCGCCGGATCGCCGGCTCGGAGCACCGCAACGGCACCTTCCGGGTCGAGGTCACCGGGTCCGACGCGGTGCGCCGCAGCGCGTCCGCCGACGACCTCGGCACCGCCCCCGGGGTGCGCCCCCGCCGTACCGAGCGCACCATGTTCCCCGAGCACTGGACCTCGGACGACGCCGTGTACGCGGCCGAGCAGGCCTACCACAGCGCCCGCCGCACCGGCCGGGTCGTCGGCGGGGACGGTACCTACCACTGGACCGGCGAGTACGGCGGGGTGCGGATCGAGGGCGAGGTGAAGGGCGGGAAGTTCGTCTCCTTCCGCCCCTCCGACGACCAGGGCGGCCTGGTCACGCCCGCCTTCGAACCGCTGCGCCGCGGCCCCCGGGAGTTCGGCCTGCGCACCGAGGACCACGCGCTGTTCGGCGACCGCCACACCCTCACCGGCCTCCACAGCCGGCCCACCCAGGCGGTCGCCGACGCCCACGGCATCCGGGTCGACCCGGCGCCGCTGCACACCAACGACAACGGCACCTACCGGGCCCGGGTCTGGTTCCTCGACCCGGTCGTCGCCCCGCAGGCGCCGCTGGCGGGCTTCCCGACGCGCTGGCACCGCCGCACCGACGCGGACGCGCACACCATGTACCCGGACCACTGGACGCCGACCGACGTCCTGTCCGCCGTCCGGGAGGCCTACGCGGCCCGGCGCGACCCGCAGCCGCCCGGCACCGGCACCGAGCGCTGGGTGGGCGAGGCCCGCGGCGTGCGGATCGAGGGCATCACCCGCGACGGACTGCACCTGGTCCACCGCCCGGCCGCGGAGCAGCCGATCACCCGGTGGCGCACCGACGAGATCGTCGAGCGGTCCACCCCGCAGCGGGTCGAGTACGGCCCGGGCGACGCCGCGGTGACGGTCCGCCACGTCCGCTTCGCCGCCGGGCAGGAGGGCGTCGAGCTCACCGCGCCGGTGCGGCTGCGCTTCCCCGAGGGCACCGCGCCCGAGCGGATCGAGGCCTACCGGACCGCCGTGCAGGAGGCCGCCGACCGGTACGCGGCGGACCACCGGGACCCGGACGGCCCGCTGGTGCGGCTGGTCGTCGAGTTCACCGACCAGGACGGCCCCGGCCACCGGACCGTGGACGCCACCGCGGACCTCCCGGACGGCGGCGTCGACCTGCGGACCCTCCTGCCCGACCTCGCCGACCCGGCGCTGCACCTGCCCGACCTGGTCGAGTACGCCGGCACCCGGGCCCCGGCCGCCGGCTGGACACCCCACGGTGACCCGCGCCCGGTCGCGCCGCCGCTGCGCGAGCCCGGCACGCCCGGGACGGACGAACGCCCCCCCACCGTCAGCCGGGCGACGGCGGACCGCGACGTGAACCCGAGGAACTTCGACCTGCCCGCCGACTGGACCCCGCGGGCCGGCGGCCTGCCGGCCACCTGGTCCCGCGACGACGCCCGCTACTTCGTCGATCAGGCGGTGTCGCGCGGCGAGGTCCTCGTCCGCGACCGCGACGTGCCGGGCACGCCCGCGACCGGCGACGCCCCGGCCACGCCCCCCACGGTGGTCGGCACCAGGAGGTACCGGGGAATCGACCTGGAGATCGTCCGCGACTGGGCGAGCTACCGGATCACCGGCGTCAGGGTGCTCGGCGACCCGGTCTTCCCGCCCCAGCTCAACCGCCCGACGCCCGCCCCCGGCGGCTCGCCGCACGTGCTGCACCACCCCGCCGCCGGGGGTGACGGCGACGTGCCGATGCACGAGGGCTCCGAGGACGGCGACGCCTCCCAGGACGGCGACGGGCACGAGGGCTCCGACGAGGACAGCGGGTCGGACTACTCCTTCTTCTACGACGACGACGCCGACATGGAGGGGTCGCCCTCCGGGGACGGTCCGGCGCACGGCACCCCGCACGCCGAGGAGTACCCGACGCCGCCCCACCTGGAGCTCCACCAGGTGACCGACGCGGTGCTCGTCCGGCCGCTCTCCGACGTGACCCTCCACCCCGACGTGGCCACCCGCTTCCGGCTCTTCGAGGCCCGCCGCGGCACCCTGGCCGACGGCCGCTCCGCGACCGAGATCGTGGTCCGGATCCACCTGGACACCTCCGGGCTCCCGAACACCCCGGAACACGCCGCCGCCGTCGCGGACCTGCGCATCCGCGCCCGGCAGGGCGTGGACACCTTCTACAACACCGGGCACCTGCTGCCCGACGGCGACGTGCTCGTCGTCCGCCCCGAGTTCGTCGACGCCGCAGGGGACGCGCACCACCGGGTCGAGGTCGTGGAGGAGAGCACCCGGGAGGACCACACCCGCTGGGCGCTGGGGACCGACCACCGAACGGTCGCGCACGAGTTCGGCCACCTGCTCGGCCTGGCGGACGAGTACCGGGAACGGCGCTCCCAGCAGATGGTCACCGCCGAGGACGGCACGCCGCTCGGCTACCGGGAGATGCGGGCCAGGCCGAGCCACGCCGACGGCACGCTGATGACCTCCCCGTTCGCCGACCACGGCCGGCTCCGCTTCGACCAGGACGCCGGGAACACGGGGGGCGACGGCCAGGTCGACTCGACGCTCGCCCCCCGGCACCTGCGCGAGCTGGGCTCCGCGATCGAGGGGTCGTTCGGCTCCGCCCGGCCGGCTCCGGGCCCCGGCGGGCTCCCGCCCCGGGCCGCGTTCGACCTGATCGCCCGGCAGTCCTCGCTGCACGGCGACCACCGCACCCCCGGCGGCCACCTGCTGCCCCCGGCCGGCTCCGACCGGACCGGGCCCGAGCGGGTGATCGGCCAGTTCCAGAACGGCGTGGTGGTCGCCGAGTACGCGCCGCCCCCCGCCCCCGCCCCCCGGCCCGGCGGGCGCCTCGTCGACGGCCCGGCGAAGGCCGGCGACCTGATCACCATGACGCCGCCGCCCCCCGAGCCGCCCCGGCAGCGCCGGATGTTCCCCCGCAACTGGACCGACGAGGAGGCGGTCTACGCCGCCGAGCAGGCCTACCTGCACGCGCTGCGCACCGGCGGGGTGACCGACCTCGGGTCCGGACGCCGCCACTGGACGGGCGAGTACGCCGGGATCCGGATCGAGGGCGACCTCCACGGCACCACGTTCCTGTCCTTCCGCCCGTCGGACACCCAGCCGGTGCAGGTGCCGCCGCCGAACGCCCCGCAGCGCCCCGCCCAGCCCTTCCACCCGAACCCGCTGCCCGTCGACCATCCCGGACAGGGCCAGGGCTTCGGCGCCTTCGGCCAGCGCGCCGAGGACATCGCCCGCTACGGCGACCGGCAGAACCTCACCGGCGTGCACCACGAGCTGGACCCGGCCGTCACCCCGGACCCGGCGAGCACGCTGCGCGCGCACGGCGCGGTCATCGACGCGAGCTCGGAACCGATCCACAACGGCACCTACCACACCCGGGTGTCCTTCCTGGACCCCACGGTCGCGCCGAGCTCCGCGCTGGCCCACTTCCCGACCCGCTGGCGCACCGCCGTGGACGGCGACGGCCTGCGCACCATGTACCCGCGCACCTGGACCCCCGTGGAACTGCTCACCCACGTCGACCGGGCCCACGAAGCCGCCGAGCACCGGACCTACCAGGACGACGGCCGCACCTACTACTGGGTGGGGGAGTCCGACGGCGTCCGGATCGAGGGCGTCTCCCGGGACGGCCGGCACCTGGCCCACCGCCCCGCCGCCGCCCAGCCCATGACCAGCTGGGACGACGCCCGGGTGTACGCCGACTCCGAGCCGGCCGAGATCCTGCTGGACGGCCGCCCGGTGTCCGTACGGCGGTCGGTGTTCGACTCCGGCCAGGAGGGCCTGGAGATCACTCTGCGGGTGCACCGGCAGTCCGAGGCGGGCATGACGCCCGAGCAGCGGGAGACGGCGGACCGGGAACTCCGGCAGAGCGTCGACACCTTCGTCCGCCGCCGGGTGCAGCAGGCCCAGCCCGGCGGTGCCGCGCCCAGGACGCTGGTCACCGTCATCCTCGCCGAGGCCGACGGCCCGGCCGGCGCGTACTCCACCGTCACGCTGCGCCCCGGCGTCCGGCCGGTCCTCGCGGACGTCCTCGGCCCGCTGGCCGTCGCCAACCGGCGGGACGTCTTCGACACGACGGTCGCCGAACTGGGCAACCACGTGCTCACCCGCGACGAACTGCTCGACGACGTGGGCCGGCCCGACGTCCCCGCCGACCTTCGCGAGCCCGGCCCGCTGCGCCCCGGCGAGCAGCCGCCCGCCGTGCGGCCCGCCTTCGACATCGAGAGCCTGCGGCCGAGGTTCGCGGAGAGCGCCTGGGCCGCCGACCCGCGCGCCCTCCCGCAGGACCGCAGCCTGCCCCGCCAGTGGACCGCCGACGACACCCGCTACGCGGCGGTCGCGGTCGTCGAGCAGCACCGCCGGCTCTTCGGCCCGGTGGACAACGGCACCGTCGTCGGGCCGATGGGCGATGTCCAGATGCGGATCCGCCTGGAGAACGGGGTGATCGTCGAGGTCGGCGGCACCCGCGACCAGTGGGACATGCCGCAGCTGCACGTCCCCCCGCAGCCGTCCCTCGACAGCCCCGTCGACCTCCACCTGCACACCCCCACCACCGTCGTGTCCGGCGTCGACGGGCCGGTGCTCGCCGCACCGCACGGGACCGCCCTGCTGGACTCGGTGGCGGACGCGGCACCCGACCTGGTCCGCGACCTGCTCCGGCGCTACGGGCTGCCGGACGGCGCCCCGCCGCCGGTGGTGCGCCGGCTGATGATGGCCGAGGTGGCCGAGTACCTCCAGCGCACCCCGGCCGACCGGCTCCCGCTCGACGTGCTGGCCGGCTTCCGCCCGGACCGGCCGGCGGACCCGGCGGTGGCGAACGAGCTGCGCGGCCTGCGGCACGACCTCGCCGCGGGCGACTTCGAGGGCGACGGCGGGCTCGGCGGGGCGCTCGGCCCGCTGCTGGCCCACGCCTTCGAGCGGCGGCTGGTCGCGATCGACGACGCGGGAGACGTCATCGGCCGCTTCGGTCCGGAGGACGCCGACACCCAGGTCACCGTCCGCGACGACCTGCCGACGGCCGACACCGGCCAGCAGGAGCACGAGGCCCGTCCGCTCACCGACCGGGAGGACACCTCGCAGGTACGGCAACAGCAGCCGTTCCGCGACGGGCCGGGCGGGTACCGGCAGATGTCCCAGGAGGGCGTCCGCGGCAACGGGGTCCGCGAGCTGACCGTTCACCACCTCGACGCCTCCGTGGAACCCGGGTCCCCGCTGAGCCGGTTCCCGTCCCGCTGGTGGGTGTCCGCCGACCCGCGCGGGCCGCTGGGCTACCCCGGGCACTGGGACGCTGACCGGATCGACGAGGCGGTCCACGCGGTCGCGCAGAACCCCGAGCGGCGGCTCGACCTCGGCGACGGCCGGGTCCGCTGGTACGGCGTCCACGACGGTGTCGCGATCACCGGGATCTCCCAGGCGGGCGAGGTCCTCGGACACGCTCCGGCCGACAGCCGGTCCGACCGCAGCACCCGGGACTGGGCCGACTCCGCTCAGCTCTTCCTGTCGGACGAGGCCGAGCTCGTCCTGGACGGCGTCCGGTACGGCGCGCGCTGGGGCCTGCTCGACAGCGGCCACGAGGTGCACCTGCTCACGCTCGCCGTCCACCTCGACACCACCGGCATGACTCCCGATCAGGCCCGGGACCTCCGGGCGCAGCTGACCGACCACGTCCAGTCGCTCTTCGAGAACGGCGACGGCCCCCGGCAGCTGCGGGCGACCCTGGAGTTCACCGACCGGCCGGAGGACGCCGACTGGCACCTCGGGCGCGGCCGGCTCGACCTCCCGGAGGCGTTCCAGCCGGAGCACGGGGAGCAGCTGCTCGACGTGGTGTTCGCCGCGACCGACGGCGTCCGGGACGGCGTGGACGGCGACTCGGCGCCCATGCTCCGCTTCCCCGACCCCGAGGACCTGCCCCCCGACCCCGGAATGCGGGTGGGGGAGGCCGGCTACGACCGCCGGCTGTTCGACCGGGTGGCCCAGGCGCACGGGGGCCTCGGCCTGCCCCGGGAATGGACGGTGGACGAGCGCCGGCACGCCGCCCAGCAGGTGCTGGAGGCGAGCGACCACTTCCGGGAGCGCCGCCGGACGCCCGCGATCGTCGAGGGCGAGTTCGCCGGCGTGCGGATGCGGCTGCTGGTCGAGAACGGACAGATCCGCGACTTCCACGCCGCGCCCGGGCAGCGCCACGGCGACCAGGCCTCGACCGCCCCGCCGCCCCCGCCGGGCCGGGTGCTGCGGACGGTCGAGGTGGCGCCGCCCGACACCGCCACGCCCCGGGGCAGGTTCCTGTCCTCCCTGCAGGCCCAGCGGATCCAGGGCTTCCAGGCCCAGCGGGTGGAGGACGCCGACGGCGGCACCCGGACCGTCCTGACCGTCCGGGTGCACCTGGACACCACCGAGGTGTCGAGCACGGGCGTGCGGCGCACCTGGGACCTCGAACACCTGAGGGTCACCGCCGAGACGGGCGTCCGGCAGGTCTACGACCGGGGCCAGCGGCTGCCCGACGGCAGCCGACTTGAGGTGGCCGTCCAGTTCGTCGACGCACCCGACCAGGCGCACCACACCGTCCGGCTCGCGGACGACCAGCCGCAGGAGGACGCGGGGAACTGGGGCCTCAACAGCCGACCCGAGGTGATCGCCCACGAGGTCGGCCACCTGCTCGGCCTCGACGACGAGTACCGGAGGCCGGGCACCGCGCCCCGCCCGGTCTACCCGTTGCTCGGCACGATGACCGCCCCGTCGCTCGACCGGTTCGGCCGGGTCGCGGCCGACGCGGCCCACCCCAGGACGGACGGCGGCGACGACCGGCCGGACACGGCCCTGCGGCCGCACAACCTCGACCAGCTCGGCGCGGTGCTCGACCGGGCGTTCGGGACCGCTCCGGAGGCGGCGCCCCCGGGCACGCCCCCGCGGCGGGCCTCCTTCGACGAGGACGCCCTGCGGATCTCGCTGTGGGACGGGCCGGACGGCCGGGGCGGGCACCTGCCCGCGCCGCCCGCCTCCGGGCGCCGCCGGCTGCCGCCGGTGCCCGGCTCGGAGCACCCCAACGGCACCTACCGGGTGGACGTCGGCGGCCTGTCGGACGGCCGCCGCTCCGGCGGCCGGTACCGGACGGTGTTCCCCGAGCACTGGACCGCGGACGACGCGGTGTACGCGGCGAAGCAGGCGTACCTGCACGCCCTGCGGAGCGACGGGCTCACCGGCACCGTCGACGTCCGCCAGCGGTGGACGGGGGAGTACAACGGCGTGCGGATCGAGGGCGAGATCCGGGCCGGCGAGTTCACCTGGTTCCGGCCCTCCGACAACCAGTACGGGCTCGAACCGTCCACGTCGATGCCCACCGCCCGGCCCGCCCCCTTCGGCCACCGGGTCGACGACCTGAACCGCTACGGCGACCGGCACACGCTCTCCGGCTTCCACACCGTCCGGCAGCCGCGGAACGAGCTCGCCGACCGCGGCCTGTCCGTCGGGTCCCGGCCGGAGGAGCACCGCAACGGCACCCTGCGGGCACACGCCTACTTCCTGGACCCGACCGTCGCGCCGAACTCGCCGCTGAGCGAGTTCCCGACCCGCTGGCACCGCCGCGCGGACGAGACGGCCCACACCTTCTACCCCCCGGACTGGGGTCCGGAGCAGACCCTTCAGACGGTCGACCGGGCGTACGGGCAGCGGACGGCCTCCAGGAACCTGCCCGACGGCGGCGTGCACTGGATCGGCCGGGCCGGCCAGGTCTGGATCGAGGGCATCACCCGGGACGGGCAGCACCTCGTCCACCGGCCGACGGACGACCAGCAGTCGCCGGTCACCTCGGGGTGGCCGCACACCTCCTCGCTCGCCGCCCC
This sequence comes from Kitasatospora sp. NPDC057692, assembly GCF_042799475.1. NCBI lineage: Bacteria > Bacillati > Actinomycetota > Actinomycetes > Kitasatosporales > Streptomycetaceae > Kitasatospora > Kitasatospora sp. NPDC057692. The sequence goes on from NZ_JBHVIV010000099.1 coordinate 20,510, forward strand.
GCTCACCCCCGGCACCGGCGAGCGCCCGCCGACGCGCAGCCGCGAGGAGGACGAGAACCCGACGGAGTACACGCCGAACTTCCACCCGAACCTCGCCGGGGACGCCGGGCGCGGCCTGCCGCCCGAGTGGACCGAGGCGGAGCGCCGGCACGCGGCCCGGACGGTCGCGGGCAGGTCGGACGGCGGCCCGAACGACCCGGTCGACGGGGTGTTCGCCGGTGTCCGGATCCTGGTGACGCTGCAGAACGGCCGGATCACCGACTACCAGGGGGCACCCGACCAGACCTTCGCCGACCAGCGCCGGGCGCCGGCTCCCACCCACCTGCCGCTCCCGCAGACGCTCACCCCCTCGGGGCCGCCGGAGCACGTGCCGGTGACACTCCTCCACACCGTCGAGGGGCCGGTCCTGCGGGTCCCCGGCGGGGACGCGCTGCTGGAGGCCGTCGCGACCGCGCTGCCGGACGTCGTCCGGGAGGTGCGCGAGCGGCACGGCCTGGCGGAGGACGCGCCCCGGTGGGTGCTGTACCGGATGATGATGAACGACGTCGCCGAGTACCTCCAGGCCACCCGGGCCGCGGACCTGCCGGTCGCCGTGGTGCTCGGCTTCCGCCCGGACCATCCGTCGGCCTCCGAGGCGGCGAACGGGCTGCGCGGCCTTCGGCACGACCTGGCGGCGGGGAACTACGACGGTGACGGCGGGCTCGGCGGGGCGCTCGCCCCGCTGCTGGCCCACACCTACGACCTGCGGCTGGTCGCGGTCGATCACGACGGGGAGGTCCGCGCGACCTTCGGACCGCCGGCCGCCTCCCGCGAGGTCGTCGTCGGCCGGGACGTCCCGGGCCCGCGTCCCTTCGACCCCGTCGAGCACCCCGTCGAGCGCCCCGTCGAGCATCTCGTCGTGCGGGAGGACGAGCGGACGCCGCCGACCGGTTCGCCGCTGCTGCGCGCACTCGTCGAGGGCGACCCGGACGTGCTGCGGCACGTGTTCGGGGACGAGGTGCCCGACCCGGCGGACGTGCAGACGAGGCTGCGGCAGCTGATCGTCGAACGGCTGACCACCGAGCCCGAGGTCGCACGGGAGACGTACCGGCGCTACCAGGAGTGGGCCGAACGCGGCGGCCGCGAGGTGGGGCCGTGGGAGGACGTGCACGCCGAGCTCCTCCGGGACGCGACGGAGTGGGCGGAGCTGCGCTCACCGGTCGTGCGGGACGCGCTCGCGGTCGTCACGGCGAGCGTGTTGAAGCTGAAGGTCTCGCTCATGGACGTCCGCGAGCCGGACGGGAAGCCGCTCACCTTCGGCCCGGAGGACGGCCACCCCGTCCAGCTCCACCACGACGAGCGGGACGGCTTCACGGCCGTCCGCCGGGACGACGAGCGGGGGAAGCGGGAGGAGCCGCTCGACACCACCGAGGATTCGAAGGCGGCGGAGGAACAGACGAGGAAGGAGGCCGAGGAGAAGGCGGCTGCAGAGGAGAAGGCGAAGCGGGAGGCAGAGGAGAAGGCGGCCGCGGAGAAGGAGGCCGAGGAGAAGGCCAGGAAGGAAGCCGCGGAGAAGGAGGCGGCGGAGCAGGCGAAGCGGGAGGCCGAGGAGCGGGAGCGGAAGATCCCGCGGCCGCCGGTCTCGGTCGCCCGGGACGGTGTGCTCTCCGCCTCGCACATGGTGACCAGCCTCGGCGGGCCCGACAGCGACCTGGTCACCCGGCTCACCGACCGGATCGGCCAGGCCCTCCCCGCCGGGACGGCGAACCGCGGGACACTGGCCCGCACCCTGGCGGAGAGCGTCCTGAGCGGCCCGGGTCTGCGTTCCAAGGTGACGGCCCTCTCCCGCGGCGAGGTCCTGCACATCCCCGTCGGCACCGACGCCCGGGAGGGCACGATCACGCTCCGGGGCCGGGTGAACGGTCTGACCCACCGCCGGACCGAGACCGCCTTCGAGTACGAGAGCGGCACCGACCGTCAGGTGACGCTCGGTACGGACAGCAGCCGGCGCTGGCGTTTCGGAGGAGGCTTCCAGGGGCGCTTCGACATCACCAAGGCGTTCCGCGCCGTCCTGAGCGGCGGGGGACAGCAGGACCGGGTGAACGGCGACGGCCTGACGACCGGCTCGCGCTTCTTCTCGCGCGCCAAGACGACGGAGACCACCGCCGTCTTCGGCGGCACCCTGCACCTGGAGGTGGCGTACCAGCCGAAGGGCGCGCGGGGCACCGAGGACGGCCCGCAGAACCCGCTGAACCGGCAGAACCGGCAGGTCCTGGAGACGCCTGTCGAGGTCGCCATGCCGCGGCGCGAGACGGTGGACGAGCACGGCGCCTTCATCGATCCGCGGACCGGGGCGGACCTCGTCGTCGCCGACCGGACCAGGCTGACCGAGCCCCGGCTGCACGGCAGCCACGTGCTGCTCGACGTCCACGCCACGGGCGCGCCGAGGCTGCGGGACGCGGGCAACGGCGGTCGGAACGTGCCGCTGGTCGACCTGGGGGCGGGTGAGCCGACCCGCCGGCAGGTCATGGCGGGCGTCATCGACGCCCTCAGCACGGACGCGGCCGCCCGGGATGCGCTCGGCAAGAACGCCCGGGCGCTCTCCGACCGGCTGGTGGCCGAGTTCGACTACAACCGCCTGCACCAGGACTTCAAGGGCATGACGAACGGCGAGTCCGTGGTCGTCAAGCTCCCCGGGACCAAGCTCACGGTCGAGGTGGTGGCGGTCAAGCGCGACATGCGCGTGGCGGCCACGACCAAGGAGACCGAGTTCAACAACGGTGCCGGGTCCGTGCTGACCAGGGTCAAGCAGAAGGTGGTGAACAACCTCCTGCAGGTCGAGGGCGGCGTGCGGGGCGAGTACGAGCGGCTCAAGCTGCACGGCGGCCTGTTCGGCGGCAAGCGATGGGGCTCAGACACCGTCCGGATCTCGGGCCGGACGCTGGAGACCGGCCTGACGACCAAGACCAAGGAGCCGGGCGCGATCCTCGACGGGGACGGCCGCCTCGTGGTGGTGGTCCGCAAGGGCGACCGGACGCTGGGGACGGTCGACGTGCCGGTCGGGTTCCGGACGCTGCTCCCGCAGTCGGAGCTCAGGCCGCAGGAGCCGACCACCGCCCAGTGGCAGCACCCGCTGGCCGACGGCCTGCCGGAGTCGGCCGTCGTCCGCGACGTCGGGCCGCTCGGCGACCTGCGGAACGACCTCGAAGCGGCAGGGAGGGCGTACTACGGCTCGCTCTGGCCGGACATCCGGGACGAGGTGATGCAGCTCGTCTCGCAGCCCGCGGTGGCGGCCGGGCTCACCGCGATGACGCGCGGCGACGCCGTCGAACTCTCCGCCTTCGACCAGGGGAAGGTGTCCGCGCTGGTGGACTCGCTGCGCGACCGGGGCGTCAAGGTGACCGTCACCGCGACCCTGGAGCGGATGGACCACCTCCGGACCAGCCCGAGCGCCGACCTCAGCCGGCAGAACGAGAGCAGCACCTTCACGGCGGAGCGCCGGGTGACGGGCAAGCACACCGTCGGCCAGGTCCGGGGCGGCATCGCCGCGGACAAGGCCAACCTCGAAGGCGCGGTCGGAGCCCAGAAGCGCGTCCGCGTCGCGGTCCGGGACGGCTCGGCCGACAAGCTCTACGGGAACAGCAAGATCCGTACGCCGCAGGACATCTACCGGGCGCACACCCGGCTGACGGTGACCCTGGAGGGGCGGGGGCCGGCCGTGCCGGTCACCCGGCAGCTCGACACCGACGTCAGCGTCACCCGCGCGGTCGCGCCCGCGGCCACCGCCCCGACCGCGCCGAACCCGCCGTTCGCCGGGCGGCGCGACACCGAGCTCGGCACCTCCGCCGTGGTCGCCTTCCGCGACCAGCGGCAGGCGGCGGCCGTCGTCACCAACGTGACCAGGGAGCTGGAGAACCGCTACGGGCCGCTGCCCCCGCAGGTGGTCCGGATGCTCAGGGAGGACCTCGCGCCGGCGGTGCTGAGGGCCAACCTGTCCCAGCTGACCAGGGGCGGGACGCTGAAGGTGGAGGTCGGCGGGCCGACCTGGTCGGCCGAGGTCGTGGTCAGGGCCGGGCTGGCGGCCGCTCCCGTCCGGCAGCGGGAGGTGGCGGGCGCCGAGTTCGAGGTCGGCTCGCAGAACCGGACCGGTCACGGCATCTCGCAGGACGAGCGGATGCGCTGGACCGAGAACGCCAACGTGAACGGCAAGGTCGGCCAGAAGGCCGGCATGTCCGGGGACTACCTCTACCGCCACGACCGGTCGACCGGGTACGCCCTGGACAGCTCCGGCAGTTCCACCAGCCGGGGGAAGAACGTCGTCACCGGCGACGTCTCCGAGGCCACGGCCGTGTTCCAGGTGGACATCCGCACCAGCAAGGCCGCCGGACTGCTCCACGGCTCGACGCGGCTCCCCCCGGTCCGGGCCGTCGTGGACGTCATCGCGCCGCGGTACGGCGCGGTGACCGACCGGGTCTGGGCACCGGACCGCATCTGGCAGACCCATGTGCTCGGCTCGTCCGACGTCGTCACCGACGTGTACGCCCCGGTCCGCACCACCACCGGCGGCCGGCCGCTGGACTTCGGCGAGGCCGTCCTCGCCGGACCGGGCGGCTCGCCGGCGAGGTTCGGCGACAAGAGCGTCGCCGACTGGCTGAAGGACCGGCCCGTCGTCCGGGACAGGCTGCTGGAGGTGCTGACCCCCAACAACCTCCAGGACCAGCTCAAGAGCATGATGAACGGTCGCCGGCTGGTGGTCTCGGACGGCAATGTGATCATCCGGATCGGCGCGTCCGTCAAGCGGCTGACCCACACCGGGAACACCACCACGACCGAGTTCAACACCGGGGTGCAGACCGAGCACGCCCACACCACCGCCGACGGCGTGACCGGCGGCGGGCGCGGCTCCGGCCACCAGCTGCGCCTCGGCGCGACCGTCTCGGACGGCACCTGGTACGCGGGCCTCACCCTGGCCGGCGCCACCGGCCACGAGGTGCAGGAGTTCCGCAGCAGCCGGGTGGGCTCGGGGAACACCACCAAGGCGAAGGTGCCCGGAAGCGTCTTCACCGGGGAGGCGATGCTGCACTTCGAGGTGGAGTGGGCGTCGGGGCTCGGGGTCAAGCACACCTACTTCGGGCGTCCCCTCGGGCTGGAGACGGTCGTCGCGACCGCCGAGACGCGGCCGGTGGCGCCGCCCCACCTGCGGGTCGACGGCGTCGTCCCCGACGGGTTCGACACCCTGAACGCCCCGCGCGGCGCGGGGCTGCGCGGGCTGAGCGACCACCTGACGGCGGACGTCACCGTCCGGCGGCCGCCCGACCGGGTGTGGACGTACGGGCTGCTCGACACGGACGTGGTGCGCTCGGTGGGCATCACCCCGGGCGTGCAACAGCAGCTGATGACCGGCGCCCAGGACCTGTTCGGCCGTTCGGCCTGGGACAGGCTCCAGGGCACCGTGCAGAACATGCTCGACCCGGTGGCGCTGGCGAGCCGGCTCACCAGCCCGGTCACCCCCGTCCAGCATCCCGTCCCGGGCGGCGACGGCGTCGGGCCGACCGTGCTGGACGGTCCGGGGAACGCGACCCACGTGATCCATCCGGACGGGCCGGCCGGCGACTCCCGGGTGGAGGTGCGGGTGAAGATCACGGAGCTGGAGTTCCACCGGACCGACCCGGTGGCCGACGCCAGCCCCGCCAACTCCGCCCCGGTCGGGTCCGGCACCAGCGCCCAGCGCTCGTTCCAGGTCGGCTCCCGGCTCACCGGCGGCGCGCAGTTCGAGGTGACGGAGCAGCAGAAGCTGGGCGGGCGCGCGGGAGGCTACGCCGACCTCGCCTACCAGCGTCGCAGCGACATCTCGACGGCCGAGGCCGGCCAGCCCGTGAACAACGCCAAGATCCGCACCGCGACGGCGCAGTACCGGGGCCTCGCCGAGGTGGAGGTGATCTACCGGAAGGGCGATGAGCAGCTGGTCCGCAAGGAGTTCGTGCCGGTCGAGATCGACATCCCGGCCCGCGACACCGGGGAGACCGCCGTACCGGTCCCGGGCCGCCTCAGCTTCCACGCCGGCGCGCCCGACGGCGAGCTCCGGCTGCGCGACGCCTCCCCGCAGGCGCTGGAGCGGGTCGCGGAGGCGTTGCAGCTGGACGCGACGGACCGGGACAACCGCGCGAACCTGCTGCGGACCGGCCGCACGGCCCTGGCCCTGCTCCCCGACGCGCTCGCGACGGCGACCCCGGAGACCCGGCGGTGGCTGCGGGGCCTGGACCGGCTGCTCCGGCTGGCCGCCGACCCCGACGGCGCCGGGGTGGAGGCGCTGGACCGCCTCCGCGCCCTGTCCGAGGGCGGGCGGGTGACGGACGAGGAGCGGCGGAAGCTCCAGGACATGGCCCGCCAGTTCGGCCGGGCCGACAGTCCCGAGCCGGACCCCGGGCTGGTGACCGCGCACTGGGAGTTCCCGTTGCAGCCCACCCAGGACCTGCGGTTCCCGCCGCCGGGCGACAGCCGCCGGGTGATCCACCTGCAGGCCGAGCGGTTCGACCAGCCGGACGGCCTGCTCACCGAGGTCGAGCGGGGCATCCGCCGCACGGCGGCGGGACAGGTGCCGCGGATCGTGATCACCCTGGACACCGAGCCGGGCGGGGACACCGCCCGGTCGGCCCGGGAGCTCCGGGACCAGGGCGGTGCGCTGGAGAACCGGGTGCGCCGGCTCCTGGGCGGACTGCACCGGGCGGTCGACGTGGAGGTCCGGGTGGCCGGCGGGTTCGTGCGGCGGGTGGAGGGCCCGCGGGGGCCGGAGGACATCTGGATCGCCCGGGACAGCGTCCGGCACTTCCGGCTGGAGCCACCGCCGGAGGCGCCGGTGACGGGCCGTCGGGTGCCGCCGCCGGTGCCCGTACCGCCGCCCGTGCCGGTGCCGCCGCCGGTGCCGAGCGGTCAGGTGCCGCCGCCGGTGCCCGTACCGCCGCCCGTGCCGGTGCCGCCGCCGGTGCCGAGCGGTCAGGTGCCGCCGCCGGTGCCGGGCGACCGCACGGTCCCGCAGCCGAACCGGGCGCCGTCCTCCAACCCGGGCCCGCAGCAGGGGTTGGCGGAGGACGTCTTCCGGCAACTGGTGCCGAACGGCTCCGGTGGAGGCGGGTGAACCGTCCGGTGGGGCCGGGCCGTAGTGAGGGAGTGGGAGCACCCGGGGTCCTGTCGGCCCGGTGGTCCCGTCGACAGGGGACGCCAGGCGAGGCCGAGGAGCTGCGGTGAGCACGAGTACGGGCGGGAACGGGGCTCGGGGTGGGGAGACGGGCATCCAGCTGCCGTCGATGGACTGGGAGATGGAGGAGGAGGCGGCCGCTCCGGCCGTGTCCGCCGCGTCGGTGTCCGCCGCCACCGGTCCGGTGACGGCGGAGGCGCCGACCGAGCAGGTCGCCGTGCCGCAGTACGGGCCGGCCACCCCGTCGGAGCCGGCCGTTCTGCCGGAGGCCGAGCCCGACTACGGTCCGGGGGAGGAGCCCGGCGCGCTGGAGCCCGTCGCCGTGGAGGGGGAGTACCCGGACGGCCACGACCCCGAGGAGGAGCCCGGTCGGCGGCGGTTCAGGCGGCCCGCGCTGGTCGCCGCCGCCACGGCGGGCGTGGTGCTGATGGGCCTGCCGTTCCTGATCACCGACGGGGCCGACGGCGCCAAGGACAAGAAGGGCGACGGCCGCGGGGTGAACCAGGCCGACCACCAGCTCGTCGACGGTCCGGAGATCGGCGAGGTCCCGGTGCCGCCCGCGCCGACCGACCCGCCGGTGACCGGCGTCCCGACCCCGACCCCCACCGACGCGGCCGCGCCGACGGGGGAGACCGTGCCGGGGATCGCGCTCCCCCCGGGCGTCCCGGCGGAGGCGGCCGTGCCGCTCGTCCCCGGATCCGGCACCCAGCCGAACCAGGGGACCCAGTCGGGCGGCGCTCCGGCCGGGAAGTCGTCCACCGGCGGCGGCTCGTCGAACCAGCAGAGCGGCGGCGGAAAGACCGTGCAGCAGCCGGCCGCCGGCCAGCAGCCCGCCCCGCCGGCCGCGGGGCAGCAGCCCGCGCCGCCCGCCACCGGCCAGCAGCCCGCCCCGCCGCCGGCCGGGGGCCAGCAG
>NZ_JBHVIV010000100.1:0-26901 GCF_042799475.1 Kitasatospora sp. NPDC057692
GCCCCGCACACCTCGTCCACCGCCGCCGCGAACACCGGGAACGCCTCATAGAGCCCACGCCCCACACCCGCACACCGCACGCCCTGACCCGTGAACACCACGGCGTGCTTGCCCGCCCCCGCACCGCGCGGCACCACCCCGGTCACCGCCACCGGGGCCCCGGCCGTCCCGGCCGGCCGGGGGGCGCCGTCGGCGAGCGCCGTGAGGCCGGCGGTCAGCTCGGCGACGTCCCGGCCGAGCAGCACGGCACGGTGCTCCAGCAGGGCCCGGCCGGTGACGGAGGACCAGGCGACATCGGCGGGTCCGGCCTCCGGATGCTCACCGGCCCAGTCGCGCAGCCGGGCGGCCTGGTCCCGCAGCGCCTCGGGGGTCCGGGCCGACAGCACCCAGGGGACGAGTCCGCCCACCCCCGCCGCCGAGGTCGGCTCCGGCAGCGGCTCCGTCGGCTCTGTCGGCTCCGGGGCCTGTTCGATGATCACATGGGCGTTGGTGCCGCTGATCCCGAACGAGGACACCCCGGCCCGACGCGGCCGACCCGTCTCCGGCCACTCCACCGACTCCGCCAGCAGCTCCACCGCCCCCGCCGACCAGTCCACGTGCGGCGACGGCGCGTCCACATGCAACGACTTCGGCAGCAGACCGTGCCGCAGCGCCATCACCATCTTGATCACACCCGCCACACCCGCCGCCGCCTGGGTGTGACCGATGTTCGACTTCACCGACCCCAACCAGAGCGGCGCACCGGCCCGCTCACGCCCGTAGGTCGCCAGCAGCGCCTGGGCCTCGATCGGGTCACCCAGCGTCGTGCCCGTCCCGTGCGCCTCCACGACGTCCACCTCGTCCGTGGAGAGCCCCGCGTTCACCAGGGCCTGGCGGATCACCCGCTCCTGCGAGGGACCGTTCGGCGCCGTCAGACCGTTGGAGGCACCGTCCTGGTTCACCGCGCTGCCGCGCACCACCGCGAGGACGGGGTGCCCGTTGCGCACCGCGTCCGACAGCCGCTCCAGCAGGAGCAGGCCCACGCCCTCGCCCCAGCCGGTCCCGTCCGCCGCCGCCGCGAACGGCTTGCAGCGGCCGTCCGAGGCCAGCCCGTTCTGCCGGGAGAACTCCACGAAGGCGGTCGGCCTGGCCATCACGGTCACACCCCCGGCCAACGCCAGGTCGCACTCGCCGGCGCGCAGCGCCTGCGCCGCCGTGTGCAGGGCGACCAGGGACGAGGAGCAGGCGGTGTCCAGGGTCACCGCCGGGCCCTCCAGACCGAGCACGTAGGAGATCCGGCCCGAGACCACGGACATCGAGCCGCCGGTCACCCGGTGGCCCGCCACCGCCGGGGCGGTGTCCCGCCGGCCGCCGCCGTAGCCGAGCGCGGAGGCGCCGACGAAGACGCCCGTCCGGCTGCGCCGCAGCGAGAGCGGGTCGATGCCGGCGCGCTCCACGGTCTCCCAGGCGGTCTCCAGCAGCAGGCGCTGCTGCGGGTCCATGGCCAGCGCCTCGAAGGGCGAGATGCCGAAGAACTCCGCGTCGAACTCGGCGGCGTCGTAGACGAATCCGCCCTGCCGGGTGGCGGATCCGGCGGCGTCGTCCCCCTCCGGCCCGCTCTCCCAGCCGCGGTCGGCCGGGAAGGCGCCGATCGCGTCGGCGCCCTCCGCCACCAGGTGCCACAGGTCCTCGGCGGAGCGGACGCCGCCGGGCAGCCGGCAGCCGGTCGCGACGATCGCGAGCGGCTCCCGGGCCGCCTGTTCGGCCTCCCGCAGTCGCTGTTTGGTCTCGCGCAGGTCCGTGGCGGTCATCCGCAGGAAGTGGCGGAGCTTCTCCTCGTTCGACCCGCTGGACGGGTCCGGCGCGCTGGACGCGGCGGCCTCGGTGGACATCTGTGTACCCCTGTCGGTTCGAGAGATCCGGTGTGGACGGCTGCTCAGGAGATCCCGAACTCCTCCCCGAGGATGTCGAACATCTCGGCGTCGCTGGCGGTCCGCAGATCGCGGCCGCCCTCGGCCGCCGGGCGCGGCCCGCCGCGCAGCCGCTCCGCCAGCTCGGTCAGCCGGTCGGCGACGCGGTCGCGGTCCGCGGCGCCGGACAGCGCCGCCAGACCCGCCTCCAGCCGGTCCAGCTCGTCGAACGCCGTCACGTTCCGCGCGGTGTCGTCGAACAGTCCGGCACCGAGGTGGGCGGCCAGCGCCTGCGCCGTCGGGTGGTCGAAGACCAGCGTGGTCGGCAGCTCCAGCCCGGTGGCGGCGACCAGCCGGTTGCGCAGGCCGACGGCGGCCAGCGAGTCGAACCCGAGGTCGCGGAAGGGCCGTTCGGGCTCGATCTCGGCCGGGTCGGCGTGGCCCAGCTGGGCGGCGACCTCGGCGCACACCAGGGTGACCAGCGCGCCGTGGCGGTCGTCGGCGGACAGCCCGGCGAGGCGCTCGCGCAGCAGCTCGGGCGCCCGGTCACCGGCGCCGGGCTCCGCTTCGGCCGGCTCCGGGGTCTCGGCCGCGACCAGCTCCGCGATCAGCGGACGCGGGCGGGCGGCAGTGTAGCCGACCGCGAAGCGCGGCCAGTCGAGATCGGCGACGGTCACCCGGTCCAGGTCCTCCTCCAGGGCCTGACGCAGCGCCTCCAGGGCGAGTTCGGGGTCCATCGCCGCCACGCCGATCCGGTCGAGCGCCGCCGCGACGGCCTCGCCGTCCGACATCCCGCCGCCCGCCCAGCGGCCCCAGGCGACGGCGGTGGCGGCCCGGCCCTCGCCGCGTCGCCGGGCGGCGAGCGCATCGAGGTAGGCGTTGGCCGCCGCGTACGCGCCCTGGCCGGCTCCGCCCCACACCCCGGCACCCGAGCTGAAGAGCACGAAGGTCCCGGGTTCGTCGGCGCGCAGCAGTTCGTCCAGCGCGAGGGCGCCGCCGACCTTGGCGGCGACCGCCTCGGCCACGGACTCGCGGGTCATCCGGTCGAACGGCCCGCCGACCTCGGCGCCCGCCGCGTGGACCACGGTGTCCACCCGGACGCCCCGGCCGTGCAGGTCGGCGAGCAGGGCCGCGACCGCCGCACGGTCGCTGACGTCACAGGCGGCGATCTCCACCTCGGCGCCGGCCGCCGTCAACTCCTCGCGCAGGCCGGCGGCCCCGGGTGCGGCCTCGCCGCGTCGGCCGACCAGCACCAGGTGCTCGGCACCGGCCCGGAGCAGCCAGCGGGCGACGTGCCCGCCGAGCGCCCCGGTGCCGCCGGTGACCAGCGCGGTGCGGCCGGACTGCCAGGGGGTGTCCCGGCGCGGGGCGCCCTCGGCGTGCGGGAACCGGGCGAGGCGCCGGACGAAGGTGCCGAGCGGGCGGATCGCGACCTCGTCCTCCGCCGAGCCGGCACCGAGTACGGCGGCGAGGATCGCGGCGGAGCGCTCGTCGACGGCCTCGGGCAGGTCGACCAGGCCGCCCCAGCGCTCCGGGTGTTCGAGGCCGGCGACACGGCCGAGCCCCCAGAGGGCGGCGGCCGTCGCACTGGCCGGGGGTTCGCCGAGGGGGGAGACCGCGCCCCGGGTGGCGCACCAGAGCGGTGCGTCGAGTCCGGCGTCGCCGAGGGCCTGGACGAGCGTGGCCAGCCCGGACAGGGCCGGGGTCGGGTCTTCCTGGTCGGGTCCGGGGTCGGGCAGCAGCAGGACGCCGGAGGGCGAGGTCTCCCGCAGCCAGGCGGCGAGGTCGGCGCGCTCGGCCGGGACCCGGCCGGGCTCGGGGGCGAGCACCTCCGCACCGGCGGCGGTCAGCGCGTCCGCCACGGCGGCGCGCGCCTGCGCGTCGGCCGGGGCGAGGACCAGCCAGCGCCCGGTGAGCCGGCCGGGCGCGGCGGGGGCGTCCGTCCACGGCTCCCACCGCTCGGTGTAGCGCCAGGAGCGGACCACGGTGTCGGCCCGCCGGCGGGTGCGCCAGCTGGCGAGCGCGGGCAGCACCTCGTGCAGCGGCGCGTCCTCGCGGACGTCGAGCAGGGCGGCGAGGCCCTGCGCGTCGGAGGCCGCGACGGCGTCCCACAGGGTGCCGTCGACCGGGTCGCCGCTCACGGCGGCGGACCGCTTGGCGCGGTCCGGCAGCGCGGTCCCGCCGTCCGGGTCGAGCCAGTAGCGGCGGCCCTGGAAGGCGTAGGTGGGCAGGTCGACCCGGCGCACGCCGGGCCGGTGCAGCAGCCCGGCCCAGTCCACCGGCACGCCGCGGGCGAAGGCGGCGGCCAGTGCGCTGACCAGCTGCTCCGGACCGCCCGCGGCGCGCCGCAGGGTGTGCAGCACGGTGCCGGGGGTGGCGGCGCCGGCGATGAGGTCCTCCAGGGGCACCACCAGCCCGGGGTGCGGGCTGCACTCCAGGAACACGGTGTGCCCCTCCGCGAGGGCCGCGCGCACGGCGGTGTCCAGCCGGACGGTGCCGCGCAGGTTGTCGAACCAGTAGGAGCCCGCCAGCCGGTCCGGCGAGTCGACCGCTTCGCCGGTCAGCGTGGAGAACATCGGCACCCGGCCCGGCAGCGGGGCGACGTCCGCCAGCAGGGCGCGGAGCTCGTCCTGCAGCGGGTCCATGTGCGCGGAGTGCGAGGCGTAGTCGACCGGGATCCAGCGGGCCCGGACGTCCTCGCGCTCGCACCGCTCGACCACGGCCGACAGTGCCTCGATCTCACCGGAGAGCACCACGCTGGACGGCCCGTTGACCGCCGCCAGGGACAACCGGTCGTCCTCGGCCAGGAGTTCGGCGGCACGCTCGGCCGGGAGGCTCACCGAGAGCATCCCGCCGCCGGTCCCGGAGACCCGCCGCAGTGCCTGGGCGCGCCGCACCACCACCCGGACCGCGTCCTCCAACGACAGCAACCCGGCCACGTGCGCGGCGGCGATCTCGCCCTGCGAGTGCCCGATCACCGCGGCCGGCCGCACCCCGCACGACTCCCACCAGCGGGCCAGACCCACCATCACCGCGAACAGCACCGGCTGCACCACGTCCACCCGCTCCAGCAGCCCGCCGGAGCCGTCCCGCAGCACTCCGACCAAGGACCAGTCCGTCAGCGGGTCCATGAACCCGGCGCACTCCTCGATCGCGGCGGCGAACACCGGTGAGGCGTCGAGGAGTTCGACGGCCATCCCGGCCCACTGCGACCCCTGCCCCGGGAACACGAACACCGGTCCGGTGGCGGCGGCGCCCGGTCCGCCCGCGTCGCCCGGGAGCGCGTTCGGGGCGGTGGAGGCCGTCCCGTCCGCCACCGCCCGCAGCCCGGCGGCGATCTCGGCGCCGTCGCGGCCCCAGACCACCGCGCGGCGCTCCAGGGTGGCCCGCCCGGCGGCCAACGACCAGGCCGCGTCGGCGAGTGCGGCACCGGGGCGGGCGGTCAGCCACTGCCCGAGCCGCTCGGCCTGGTCCCGCAGCGCGCCCTCGGTCCGGGCCGAGAGCACCCAGGGCACCACCCCGGCCACGCCGGCGGGCCCCTCGGCGGCCGGCCCGGCGGGGGCCGCGGCGGCGGGCGCCTGCTCCAGGATGACGTGCGCGTTGGTGCCGCTGATCCCGAACGAGGACACCGCCGCGCGGCGCGGGCGGTCCAGCTCGGGCCAGGGGCGGCCCTCCGCGAGGACCTCGACCCGGCCGGCCGTCCAGTCCACGTGCGGGGTCGGCGCGTCGACGTGCAGGGTCTTCGGCAGCAGGCCGTGCCGCAGCGCCATGACCATCTTGATCACACCCGCCACACCGGCCGCCGCCTGGGTGTGGCCGAAGTTCGACTTCACCGAGCCGAGCCAGAGCGGCCGGTCCTCGGGGCGGTCCTGGCCGTAGGTGGCCAGCAGCGCCTGGGCCTCGATCGGGTCGCCGAGCACCGTGCCGGTGCCGTGCGCCTCCACCACGTCGACGTCGCCCGTGTCCAGCCGCGCGTTGGCCAGCGCCTGGCGGATCACCCGCTGCTGGGACGGCCCGTTGGGGGCGGTCAGGCCGTTGGAGGCGCCGTCCTGGTTGACCGCCGAGCCGCGGACGATCGCCAGCACGGGGTGCCCGTTGCGGCGGGCGTCGGAGAGCCGCTCCAGCAGCAGCATGCCGATGCCCTCGCCCCAGGCGGTGCCGTCCGCGCCGGCCGCGAAGGACTTGCAGCGGCCGTTCGGGGCCAGTCCGCGCTGGCGGGCGAACTCCACGAACACGCTCGGGGTCGACATGACCGTCACCCCGCCGGCCAGGGCGAGGTCGCACTCGCCGGTGCGCAGCGCGTGGCTCGCCCAGTGCAGCGACACCAGCGAGGAGGAGCAGGCCGAGTCCACGGTGACGGCCGCGCCCTCCAGGCCGAGGGTGTAGGCGACGCGGCCGGAGGCGACGCCGAAGGAGTTGCCGTTGCCGATGTACGCCTCCAGCTCGTCGTCGACGTCCTGGACGCGGCCGGCGGCGTAGTCCGAGTACATCAGCCCGGCGAAGACGGAGGTGTTGCTGCCGCGCAGCGAGAGCGGGTCGATGCCCGCCCGCTCGAAGGCCTCCCAGGAGGTCTCCAGCAGTAGGCGCTGCTGCGGGTCCATCGCCAGCGCCTCGCGCGGCGAGATCCCGAACAGCTCCGAGTCGAAGCGGTCGATGCCGCGCATGAACGCGCCCTCGCGGGTGTAGAAGCGCCCGGAGCGGTCCGGGTCCGGGTCGTACAGCCCGGCGAGGTCCCAGCCGCGGTCGGTGGGGAGCGGTGAGACGGTGTCGACGCCGTCGGCCACGCAGCGCCAGAGGTCCTCGGGGTCGGCGATGCCGCCGGGGAAGCGGCAGCTCATGGCGACGATCGCGATCGGCTCGTCCAGCGCCCGGGACGGGACGGCGACCGGGGCCCGGCCGTACTCGGGCAGGCTGAGCAGTTCGGTGCGCAGGAAGCGGGCGAGGGCGGTGGAACTGGGGTAGTCGAACAGGACGGTCGCCGGGAGCCGCAGGCCGGTCGCGGTGTTGAGGCGGTTGCGCATCTCCAGCGCGGTGAGCGAGTCGAAGCCCAGCTCGGTGAAGGCCCGGTCGGCGCCGACCGTCTCGGGGCCGGAGTGCCCGAGGACGACGGCGGCCTGCCGGCGGGTCAGGTCGGTGAGCAGTTGGACCTGCTCGGCCTCGGGGCGGCCGGCCAGGCGCTGGGCGAGCCTGCGGGCCTCCTCGCCGCCGGCCCGGCGCCGTGCGGGGACGAGTGCGCTGAGGATGACCGGCAGTTCGTCGAAGCGGCGCAGCGCGGCCAGGTCGAGCCGGACGGGGGCGAGCAGCGCGTCGTCCTGGGCGAGGGCGGCGTCGAACAGGGCGAGGCCCTGCTCGGCGGAGAGCGCGAGCACGCCGCTGCGGTCAATGCGGTGGCGGTCGGTGGCGGTGAAGTCCTCCCGCATCAGGCCGCTCTCCTCCTCCCACAGGCCCCAGGCCAGCGAGACGCCGGGCAGGCCGGCCGCCCGCCGGTGCTGGGCGAAGGCGTCCAGGAAGGCGTTGCCGGCCGCGTAGTTGGCCTGGCCGCGGCTGCCGATGACCCCGGCGACGGAGGAGTAGAGCACGAAGGCGGTCAGGTCGAGGTCGCGGGTGAGCTCGTGCAGGTGGAGGACGGCGTCCACCTTGGGGCGCAGCACGGGGCCGACGCGCGCGGGCGTCAGGGCGGCGATCACGCCGTCGTCGACGGCGCCGGCGGTGTGCACCACGGCGCGCAGCGGGTGTTCGGCGGGGACGGCGGCGAGCAGGGCCGCCAGGGCCTCCCGGTCCGCGGCGTCGCAGGCCGCGACCTCGGCCTCGGCGCCCAGGGCGGCGAGGTCGGCGACGAGGTCCGCGGCGCCGGGGGCGCTCGGGCCGCGCCGGCTGGTCAGCAGCAGCCGGCGGACGCCGTGGACCGCGGCCAGGTGCCGGGCGACGAGGGCGCCGAGCGCGCCGGTGCCGCCGGTGACGAGGACGGTCCCGTCCGGGTCGAAGGCGGGCCCGGCGGCCTCGGCGGGGGCGCCGCGGACGATCCGCGGGGCGTGCAGCACACCGGCGCGCACGGCGAGTTGGGGTTCTCCGGTCTCGGCGGCGGTCGCGGTGGCGGCGGCGAGGGCGGACACCGAGGCCGGGTCGTCGTCGAGGTCGACCAGGACGATCCGGTCCGGGTTCTCCGACATGGCGGAGCGTACCAGGCCGCCGACCGCGGCGGCGGCGAGGTCGCGCACCGGGTCGTCGGCGCCCACCGAGACCGCCCCGCGGGTCACCACGGCCAGCCGGGTGCCGGTGAGGCGGGGCTCGGCGAGCCAGGTCTGGACGGTCTCCAGGGCGCGGGTAACGGCGGTGTGCACGGCGTCCGCCGGCGGCAGGCCGGGGGCCTCGGCGGCAGGCCAGGGCAGCACGGCCACGGCCGGGGCGGGCAGGCCGTCGTCCAGGGCGCGGACGAGGGCCGCGAGGTCGGTGTGCCGGGAGGCGTCCGGAGCCGGGAGGAGGCCGCCGTCCCCGAACGCGCCGTCCCCGACCACCGCCCAGGTGCCGGCGGCGGGGGCGGCGGGCTGCGCCGGGTGGGGCAGCGCGGTCCAGCGCACGGCGTACAGCGGGTCCTGACGGGCCGTGGCGGCGGCGCGCAGCTTCTCCGCGGAGACCGGCCGCACGGAGAGCGAGCCGACCTCGGCGACCGGTCGGCCGTGGGCGTCGGCGAGGGTCAGGGTGACGGCCTCCGGTCCGGTGCGCCGCAGCCGTGCCCGGACCGCGGCGGCGCCGGGGGCGAACAGGCGCACGTCGCGCCAGGAGAACGGGAGCGAGACCGGTCCGGCGCCGGGGTCGGCGCGGTCCGCGAAGGCCGCGAGGCCGAGCAGGTGCTGGGTGGCGTCCATCAGCGCCGGGTGGACGCCGAAGCGGTCGGCGTCGTGGGCGACGGCCTCGGGCAGCGCGATCTCCCCGTACACGTCCTCGCCGTGGCGGGTGGCGGCGCGCACGCCGAGGAAGGCCGGACCGTAGGCGACGCCGGCGTCGGCGAGCCAGTCGTAGAAGCCGTCGAGCGGGACGGCGCCCTCCTCGGCCGGCGGCCAGGCCGGGGACTGCGCGGGGGCGGTCGCACCGGCGCGGGCCAGGGTGCCGACCGCGTGGCGGGTCCACGGCTCGGCGGCGTCGCCCGTGTCGGGCCGCGAGTGGATCGCGACGGCCCGCCGGCCGCCCCCGTCCGGGGCCTCCAGCCACAGCTGGAGCTGGAGGGCGCCGCGCTCGGGCAGGACCAGCGGCGCCTCCAGGGAGAGCTCCTCGACGAGTTCGCAGCCGGCCCGCCGACCGGCGTGCAGGGCGAGCTCCAGGAAGGCGGTGCCCGGCAGCAGCACGGTGCCGAGCACGACGTGGTCGCCGAGCCAGGGATGGCTGTCGAGCGAGAGCAGCCCGGTGAACAGCGAGCCGTGCCCGTCCGCGAGTTCGACCATGGCGCCGAGCAGCGGGTGGTCCGCCGGGCCCTGGCCGAGGCCGGTCGCGTCGGTGGCGCCGATGCCCGCGTCCAGCCAGAACCGGCGGCGCTCGAAGGCCTGGGTGGGCAGGTCGACCCGGCGCCGGCCGAGCGCGGCCGGGTCGGTGGCGGTGCCCGCGGTGAGGGCCGCCCAGTCCACCGCCGCGCCGCGCACGAAGGCCCGGCCGAGCGCCGTCAGGATGCCCCGGGCGGTGGGGCCCTCGCGGTCGGCGGTGGGGACGACGGCGACCGTCCGGTCGGCCTCTTCGGCGGCGAGGCACTCGGTGGCCATCGGCGTCAGCACGGCCCCGGGGCCGAGTTCGACGAACTCGGTCGCCCCGGCCGCCCGCAGCGCGCCGACCGCGTCGGCGAAGCGGACGGTGCCGCGCAGGTTGGCGGTCCAGTGGGCCGGGTCGCCCAGGCGCTCGGGGCTCGTGAGCGCGCCGGTGACGGTGGAGGCGAGCGGGATCCCCGGGCGACGCGGGCGCAGCCCCTCGACGACGGAGCCGAACTTCTCCAGCACCGGGTCCATCAGTTCGGAGTGGAAGGCGTGCGAGACCGGCAGCCGGGTGTGCCGCCAGCCGCGTTCGGCGCAGACGGCGCGGACCTGCTCGACGGCCCCGGCGGTGCCGGAGACCACCACGCTCGCGGGCCCGTTGACGGCGGCGAGCCCGACGCCGGCGATCGGGGCCAGGACGGCGGCGGCCTCGGCCTCGCCCGCCCCGACCGCGAGCATCGCGCCGCCGGCCGGCAGCGCGGCCATCAGCCGGGCGCGGGCGGCCACCAGGGTGACGGCGTCCTCCAGGGTGAGCGCCCCGGCCACGTGCGCGGCGACGATCTCGCCCAGCGAGTGGCCGGCCACGAAGTCGGGCGCCGGCGCCCACGCGGTCCACAGGCGGTAGAGGGCGACCTCGTAGGCGAACAGGGCCGGCTGGGCGACGCCGGTGTCCTCGGCCGCCGACCCGTCGGGCGCGCCGAGCAGCACCTCGCGGACGGAGAACGGCGTCAGGCCCTCGAAGGCGGCGCAGACCTCGTCCAGCGCGGCGGCGAACACCGGGAAGGCCTCGTACGCCTCGCGCGCCACGCCGCGGGTCCGGGTGCCCTGGCCGGTGAACAGGACGGCGGTGCGCCCGGTCCGGCGCGGTGCGGCGCCCTGGGGCGCGTCCGCGCCGCCGTCCGCGAGCCTGCCCAGCTCCGCGGCGAGTCCGGCGGGTTCGGTCCCCACCAGGACGGCCCGGTGCTCCAGCACGGCCCGTCCGGAGGCCAGCGACCAGGCCACGTCGGCCGGCCGGGCGCCGGGGTGCGCCAGCGCCCAGTCACGCAGCCGGGCGGCCTGGGCGCGCAGCCCGGCCTCGGTGCGGGCGCTGATCACCCAGGGCACCGGGGACGGCGAGGGCGCGGAGGACGGCGAGGGCGCGGAGGACGGCGAGGGCGCGGAGGACGGCGACGGGTCGGCGGGCGCCCCGTCCACGGCCGGCTCCTCCTCGATGATCACGTGCGCGTTGGTCCCGCTGACCCCGAAGGAGGAGACGCCGGCCCGGCGCACCCGCTCCCCCGCCGACCAGTCGACCGGCTCGGTCAGCAGCTCGACCCCGCCGGACGCCCAGTCGACCATGGGCGTGGGCTCCTGGGCGTGCAGGGTGCGCGGCAGCAGGCCGTGCCGCAGCGCCAGCACCGTCTTGATGACGCCGGCCACGCCGGCGGCGGCCTGGGTGTGGCCGAGGTTGGACTTCACCGAGCCGAGCCGCAGCGGCCGGCCCTCGGGGCGGCCCTGGCCGTAGGTGGCGAGCAGCGCCTGCGCCTCGATCGGGTCGCCGAGCACCGTGCCGGTGCCGTGCGCCTCGACCGCGTCCACGTCGGCCGGGGTGAGCCGGGCGCTGGCGAGGGCCTGGCGGATCACCCGCTCCTGCGCCAGATCGTTGGGCGCGGTCAGGCCGTTGGAGGCGCCGTCCTGGTTGACCGCCGACCCCCGCACCACGGCGAGCACGGAGTGCCCGTGGCGCCGCGCGTCGGAGAGCCGCTCGACCAGCAGCATGCCGACGCCCTCGCTCCAGCCGGTGCCGTCGGCCGCCGCCGAGAAGGACTTGCACCGCCCGTCCGCCGCCAGGCCGCGCTGGCGGGCGAACTCGTCGAAGGCGCCCGGGGTCGCCAGGACGGTGGCGCCGCCGGCGAGCGCGAGGTCGCACTCGCCGGCCCGCAGCGCCTGGCAGGCCAGGTGCAGGGCGACCAGCGAGGAGGAGCACGCCGTGTCGACGGTGACCGCCGCGCCCTCCAGGCCCAGGGTGTAGGCGATCCGGCCGGAGGCGACGCTGGTCAAGCTGCCGGTCAGCAGGTGGCCCTCGACCTCCTTGGGGACGCTGGGCAGCCGGGACAGGTAGTCGCTGGCGATCACGCCGACGAAGACGCCGGTCCGACTGCCGCGCAGCGAGGTCGGGTCGATCCCGGCCCGCTCGACCGCCTCCCAGGAGGCCTCCAGCAGCAGGCGCTGCTGCGGGTCCATCGCCAGCGCCTCGCGCGGCGAGATCCCGAAGAAGCCGGGGTCGAAGTCGGCCGCGTCGTCCAGGAAGCCGCCCCGGTAGGAGCCGGCGGCCGCGCTCTCGGCGTGCTCCCAGCCGCGCCCGGTCGGGATGCCGGTGATGGCGTCGCCGCCGGTGCGCACCAGCTCCCAGAGCTCCTCGGGCGAGCCGACCCCGCCGGGGTAGCGGCACTGCATGCCGACGATGGCGATGGGCTCGTGCCACCGGTCCTCGGCGTCGCGCAGCAGTGTCCGGGTTTCGTGCAGCTCGTTGGCCGCACGGCGCAGGTAGTCCCGCAGTTGCTCTTCGTTCGCCATCGTTGGTCTGCTCCGTGAGTGTCCGCGAGGGACGGGGATGCCCCAGCCCCGTGATGGGTGGTCAGCGATCGGTGCCGCGGTCGATGAAGTCGAACATCTCCTCGTCGGTGGCCGATCCGAATGCCTCGTGCACGGTCGGGACCTGAGGTTCCCCGGTGTTCTCCGCCCCGCCTCCGGCGAGTTCCCGGAGGCGCTGCGCCGCCTTGGCGCGGTCCTGTTCGCCGAGCAGGGCGAGCATCGCCTCGACCCGGTCGATCTCGCCGAGCACGGAGTCCCAGGAGACGGTGTGCTCTCGGCGCAGCAGGGTCCGCAGGTGGCGGCCGAGGGCGGCCGGGTTGGGGTGGCTGAAGACCAGCGTGGCCGGGAGGGCCAGGCCGGTCGCGGTGCGCAGCCGGTTGCGCACCGCGAGCGCGGTGAGCGAGTCGAAGCCGAGGTCCTTGAAGGCCGTTCCGGGGTCGATCTCCTCGGGGTCGGCGTGGCCGAGGACGGCGGCGGCGCCGGCCCTGACCAGGTCGACGAAGGCCTGTTCCTGCTCGTCCTCGGGCAGGTCCAGCAGGCGGGCGGCGACGGCGGGGCCGGTCTCGACCGGGCCGGCGGCCGGGCCCCGGCGGCGGTCCGTCACCAGGCCGGCGAGCAGCGGTGCCACGCCCCGGTCGCCGCGGCGCACGGCGGCGGTGTCGACGGCGAGCGGGAGGAGCGCGGCCTCCGGGCGGCCGAGCGCCTCGTCGAGCAGCGCCAGGGCCTCGGGTTCGTCGAGGGCCACCAGCCCGTCCGGGCGGGCGTCGCCCTCGCCCGCTCCCCCGCCAGCGGTGCCGGAGGCGTCCGCCGCCGCCCACGGGCCCCAGGCGAGCGCGAGGCCGGGCAGTCCCTGGGCGCGCCGGTGCTGGGCCAGGGCGTCGAGGAAGGCGGCGCCCGCGGCCCCCGCGGCGCGCTCCGGGTCGCCGGCCTGGCCGGCCCAGGAGCCGTGCAGGACGAAGGCGGCGAGGTCGAGGTCCCGGGTCAGCTCGTGCAGGTGCCAGGCCGCGTCGACGGTCGGGCGCAGCTCGGCCTCGGTGTCGTCGGCGGGGCCCGTGCCGTCGGTGCGCGGGGCCTCGGCCGCGTGCACCACGGCGCGCAGCGGGTGCTCCGCCGGTACGGCGGCCAGCAGCGCGGCCAGGGCGTCCCGGTCCGCGGTGTCGCAGTCGGCGAGTTCGACGGCGGCGCCGAGCCCGGTCAGCTCCTCGGCCAGGGCGGCCGTCCGCGGTGCCGTGGGGCCGGGGTCGGCGAGCAGCAGGCGGCGCACGCCGTGGGCGGCCACCAGCCGGCGGGCGGTGGCGGCGCCGAGGCGGCCGGCCGCGCCGGTCACCAGCACGGTGCCGTCCGCCGGGAGCCCCGGCCCGTCGGCGCCGACGGCCGGCGCCCGGCCGAGCACCGGTACGAGGACCTGCCCGGCGCGGACGGCGAACTCGGTCAGGCCCGCGTCCACGGCTGCCGCCAGGGCCTGCGGGGAGGTCTCGTGCCCGTCCAGGTCGGCGAGGACGATCCGGTCCCAGCCGGCCGAGCGCAGCAGCCCCCACAGGGCGGCGGCGGCCGGGTCGGCGACGCGGTCGCCGGGTTCGGCGAGCACCGCGTCCCGGGTGACCAGGACCAGGCGGGTGCCCTCGAAGCGCCGGTCCGCCGTGTACTCGCGCAGCAGCGAGAGCGTGCTGCGCAGCCGGTCGCGGACGGCCCGCGGCAGCGGCTGCCCGTCCGCCGGGGCGTCCGGGACCAGGGCGATCCGCTCCGGCACCGGCAGTCCGGCCGCCACCGCGGCGCCGAGGGCCGCCCAGTCGGTGTGGGTGCCGGCCGCGAGCTCGCGGGCGAGCGGGCCGGCGGCGCCGAGCACGGCCCAGGTCCCGCCGGTCGGCGCGGCGAGCGGCTGCTCCGGCGCCAGCCACTCCAGCCGGGTGAGCGCCGGGCGCTCCCGGCCCGCCGCGCGCAGTTCGGCGGCCGTCCAGGAGCGCAGCCGGACCGACTCGATCGCGGCGACGGACAGCCCCTGCTCGTCGGCGAGGTGCACGGCCAGGGTGTCCGGGCCGGTGGTGCGCAGCGTGAGCCGGACGGCCTGCCGGGTCCCCGGCAGGGCGGTGACGCCCTGCCAGGCGGACGGCAGCCGCACCTGGCCGTCGGCCGCGGGCTCGCCGGGGGCGAGGCCGAGCAGGGCCGCCTCCAGCAGCGCGGGGTGCAGGTCGTGGCGGGCGGTCGCCGCCTCGCCGCCGGTGTGGGCGGTCTCGGCGAACAGTTCCTCGCCGCGCTGCCAGGCGGCCCGCATCCCGGCGAAGGCCGGGCCGAGCCGCAGGCCGGTGCCGGCGAGCCGCTCGTAGGCGTCCGCGACGGACAGCGGGGTCGCGCCGATCGGCGGCCACTGCTCGGGGCGGGCGGCCGGGTGGTGGCCGCCGGGGGCCAGCGTGCCGGTGGCGTGCCGGGTCCAGGGGGCCTCGGCGGGCGCCTCCTCGGACCGCGAGTGCACGCTGACGGTGCGGGCGCCGGTGCCGTCCGGCACCTCCAGGGCGACCTGGACCCGTACCCCGGCCGTGGCGGGCAGCACCAGCGGGGTGTGGACGGTGAGCTCCTCCAGCACCGGGCAGCCGCTCTCGCCGCCGGCCCGCAGTGCGAGGTCGACGAGGAGGCTGCCGGGTACGGCGGCGGAGCCGAGCGCGAGGTGGTCAGCCAGCCAGGGGTGCGCGGCGCTGGACAGCCGCCCGGTGAAGACCGTCCCGGAGCCGTCGGCGAGGTCGACGCCGGCGCCGAGCACGGGGTGTTCGACCGCGGACTGCCCCCAGCCGGCGCCGGCGGAGCCGGTGGCGGTGGTGGGCTCGATCCAGTGGCGGCGGCGCCGGAAGGCGTAGCCGGGCAGGTCGACCCGCGCCGCGCCGTCGTGGGCGAGCAGTCCGGGCCAGTCGACGTCCAGGCCGCGGGCGTGGGCGTCGGCCAGCGCGGTGACCAGCCGGTCCGCGCCGCCGTCGCCCCGGCGCAGGGTGCCCAGCACCGCCGCGGGGACGCCGAGCCCGTCGAGGGTGTCCCCGACCGGCACGAGCAGGCCGGGGTGCGGGCTGCACTCCAGGAAGGCGTCGTGGCCGTCCGCCGCGGCGGCGCCGATCGCGCTCTCGAACAGGACGGTGCGGCGCATGTTCTCGAACCAGTAGGCGGCGTCCAGCGGGGTCTCTTCGTCGAGCAGCCCGCCGGTGACGGTGGAGTACATCGGGACGCGGCCCGGCAGCGGGCGCAGGTCCGCGAGCAGGCGGGTGATCTCCTCGCGGGCGGGGTCCATCTGCGCGGAGTGCGAGGCGTAGGCGGCCGGCACCCAGCGGGCGCGGGTGCCGGCCTCCTCGCAGCGGGCCGCGATCGCCGCCAGGGCGTCCGTGTCGCCGGAGAGCACCACGCCGGTCGGGCTGTTCACGGCGCCGAGCGACACCCGGTCGCCGGCGCCGACCGCGTCGATCTCGGCGCGGGCGAGGTCCGCGGTCAGGGCCACCGCGAGCAGGCCGCCGTGGCAGGCGTCGACCGTCTGCACGGCCCTGACCCGCATCACCGCGACCCGGGCGGCGTCCGCCAGGGAGAGCCGGCCGGACACGTAGGCGGCGGCGGCCTCGCCCTGGGAGTGGCCGATCACGGCGGCCGGGCGCACCCCGCAGGACTCCCACCAGCGGGCGAGGCCGACCATCACGGCGAACAGGACGGGGTGCAGCACCTCGACCCGGGCGAGCGTGGACTCGGTGCGCTCGTCGGTGCCGCGCAGCACGTCGAGCAGCGACCAGCCGGTGACCAGCGGGTCGACGGCCTCCGCGCACTCGGCCACGGCCTGCGCGAACACCGGGCTGGTGTCCAGCAGTTCGGCCGCCATGCCGAGCCACTGGGAGCCCTGGCCGGGGAAGACGAAGACCGGTCCGGGGCCGGAGGCCAGCACGCCCGGGGCCTCCACCGCCCCGTCGGCCAGCTCGCCG
The DNA here is from genome assembly GCF_042799475.1 of Kitasatospora sp. NPDC057692. Classification (NCBI taxonomy): domain Bacteria; kingdom Bacillati; phylum Actinomycetota; class Actinomycetes; order Kitasatosporales; family Streptomycetaceae; genus Kitasatospora; species Kitasatospora sp. NPDC057692. The sequence continues at coordinate 16,144 of NZ_JBHVIV010000100.1, forward strand.
AGAGAGGCGATCAGTTCGGCGGCGTCCCGGCCGCGGGCCACCGCCCGGTGGTCGAAGGCGGCCCGGCCGGTCGCCAACGACCAGGCCACGTCCGCGGGTTCGGCCTCCGGGTGGCGCAGGAACCAGTCCCGCAGCCGGACGGCCTGGGCGCGCAGCGCCTCGCCGGTGCGGGCGGACAGCGGCCACGGCACCACGCCGGCCACGCCCGGCACCCGCGGGGCGGGCGGCGCGGCCCGGTCGGGCGCCGGCTCCTCCTCGGGGGCCTGTTCCAGGATGATGTGCGCGTTGGTGCCGCTGACGCCGAAGGAGGAGACGGCGGCGCGGCGCGGGCGGCCGGTCTCCGGCCAGGCCCGGTGCTCGGTGGCCAGCGCGACGTGGCCGGAGGCCCAGTCGACGTGCGGGGTCGGCTCGTCGGCGTGCAGGGTGCGCGGCAGTTCGCCGTGGCGCAGTGCGAGCACCATCTTGAGCACGCCCGCGATGCCGGCGGCGGACTGGGTGTGGCCGATGTTGGACTTGATCGATCCCAGCCAGAGCGGCCGGTCGGCGGTGTGCTCGCGGCCGTACACGGCGAGCAGGGCCTGTGCCTCGATCGGGTCGCCGAGCCGGGTGCCGGTGCCGTGCGCCTCGACCGCGTCGACCTCGGCCGGGGTGAGCCCGGCGTTGCCGAGCGCCTGGCGGATGACCCGCTGCTGGGACGGCCCGTTGGGCGCGGTGAGCCCGTTGGAGGCGCCGTCCTGGTTGGTCGCGGAGCCGCGCACGACGGCGAGGACGCGGTGGCCGCGGCGCCGGGCGTCGGAGAGCCGCTCGACGAGCACGAGGCCGACGCCCTCGCCCCAGCCGGTGCCGTCGGCCGAGGCCGCGAACGGCTTGCAGCGGCCGTCCGGCGCCAGGCCGCGCTGGCGGCTGAACTCGACGAAGGCGTGCGGCGAGGTGAGCACCGCGACGCCGCCGGCGAGGGCGAGGTCGCACTCCCCGGAGCGCAGCGCGGCGGCCGCGAGGTGGAGGGCGACCAGGGAGGAGGAGCAGGCGGTGTCGACCGTGACGGCCGGGCCTTCGAGGCCGAGCACGTAGGAGACCCGGCCGCTGATGACGCTGGTGGCGGTGCCGGTGAGCAGGTAGCCCTCCTGGCCCTCGGCCACCGCTCCCGAGGCGGTGTGGTAGTCCTGCGCCATCGCGCCGACGAACACGCCGGTGGCGGAGCCGCGCAGCGAGGTGGGATCGATGCCGGCGTGCTCGAAGGTCTCCCAGGCGGTCTCCAGCAGGACGCGCTGCTGGGGGTCCATCGCGGCGGCCTCGCGCGGCGAGATGCCGAAGAACTCGGCGTCGAAGGCGACGGCGTCGTCGATGAAGCCGCCCTCGCGCACATAGGACTTGCCGGGGCGGTCGGGGTCGGGGTCGAAGAGGGTGTCGAGGTTCCAGCCGCGGTCGCGCGGGAACGGCGTGATGGCGTCGCCGCCCTCGGCGAGCATCCGCCACAGGTCGTGCTCGTCGGCGACGCCGCCGGGGTAGCGGCAGCCCAGGCCGACGATCACGATCGGGTCGTCGGCGGTGTCGGGGGTGCGCGGCGCGGGCAGGGCGGGCGCCGCCGGTGCGGAGGAGCCGAGGAGTTCGGCGCCGATGTGCTCGGCGAGCACCTCGGGGGTCGGGTGGTCGAAGACCAGGGTCACGGGCAGCCGAAGCCCGGTCGCGGCGGTGAGCCGGTTGCGCAGTTCGACCGCGGTGAGCGAGTCGAAGCCGAGCGCCTTGAACGGGCGTCCGCGCTCGATCGTCTCGGCCCCGGCGTGGCCGAGGACGGCCGCGGTCTCCTGGCGGACCAGGGTGGTGAGGGTCTGCCGGCGGCGGTCCTCGGGCAGCCGGGCGAGGCGCTGCGCGAAGGCGGCGGTGTCCGGGTCGGGTCCGGCGGCGGCCCGCCGGGGCCGGGAGCCCGGCAGGGAGCGCAGCAGGTCGCGCAGCAGGGCGGGGGCGCCGTCGGCCCCGCGCAGCGCGGCGAGGTCCAGGTGGGCGAGCACCGCGGCCGGGTGGTCGGCGGCGCGCGCGGCGTCGTACAGCGCGAGCGCGTGCTCGGTCTCCAGGGCGGCGACGCCGGTGCGGGCGATCCGGTCGAGGTCGGCCCGCTCCAGGTGGCCGGTCATCCCGCTGGCCTGCGCCCACAGGCCCCAGGCCAGCGAGGTGGCGGCCAGGCCGCGGGAGCGCCGGTGCTGGGCGAGCGCGTCCAGGTAGGCGTTGGCGGCCGCGTAGTTGGCCTGTCCGGCGCCGCCGAAGGTGCCCGCCATCGAGGAGAAGAGCACGAATTCGGCGAGGTCCCGGTCGAGCGTCAGGTCGTGCAGGTTCCGGGCGGCGTCGGTCTTGGGGCGCAACACGCGGTCGAGCTGCTCGGGGGTGAGCGCGTGCAGGGCGGCGTCGTCGATGGCGCCGGCCGCGTGCACCACGGCGGTGAGCGGGTGCCCGGGGTCGACGGTGGCGAGCAGGGCGGCCAGCGCGTCCCGGTCGGCGGCGTCGCAGGCCTCGATCCGCACCTCGGCGCCGAGGGCGGTGAGGTCGGCGGCGAGGTCGGCGGCGCCGTCGGCGGCCGGGCCGCGGCGGCTGGTCAGCAGCAGGTGCCGGGCGCCGTGCCCGGTGACGAGGTGGCGGGCGAGCAGGGCGCCGAGGGTGCCGGTGCCGCCGGTGATCAGGACGGTGCCGTCCGGGTCGGCGGCGCCGGTGACGGTGGGCGGCAGGGTCAGCACGATCTTGCCGGTGTGCCGGGCCTGGCTGAGGTGGCGGAAGGCGGCGACGGCGTCGCGGACGTCCCAGGTGGTGACGGGCAGCGGGGCGAGCGCGCCGTCGGCGAACAGGGTGCCGAGGTCGGTGAGGATCTGCTGGATCCGGTCGGCGCCCGCGTCCATGAGGTCGAACGCCCGGTAGTCGGTGCCGGGGTGGGCGGCGGTCACCGCGTCGCGGTCGCGGATGTCGGTCTTGCCCATCTCCAGGAAGCGGCCGCCGGGGCCGAGCAGGCGCAGCGAGGCGTCGACGTACTCCTGGGCGAGCGAGTTGAGCACGAGGTCGAAGCCCCGGCCGTCGCGGGCGGTGCGGAACCGCTCCTCGAAGCCGAGGTCGCGGGAGGAGGCGAGGTGCTCGTCGTCCAGGCCGAGGGCGCGCAGCACCGGCCACTTGGCGGGCGAGGCGGTGCCGTGGACCTCCAGGCCCCAGTGGCGGGCGAGTTGCAGGGCGGCCATGCCGACGCCGCCGCTCGCGGCGTGCAGCAGCAGCGACTCGCCGGGCCGGACCCGGCCGAGGTCGACCAGGCCGTAGTAGGCCGTGAGGTACACCACCGGCACGCTCGCCGCCTGCGGGTACGTCCAGCCGTCCGGGACGGGGGCGAGCAGGCGGCGGTCGGTCACCGCGAGCGGGCCGGTGCCGCCGGAGAACAGGCCCATGACGCGGTCGCCGGGGGCGAGGTCGCGGACCTCGGCGCCGACCTCGACCACCACGCCGGCGCCCTCGCCGCCGGGCGGCCGGGTGTCGGCGACCATGCCGAGGGCGACCACCACGTCGCGGAAGTTGAGGCCCGCGGCGCGCAGCGCGACCCGGACCTCGCCGGGGGCGAGCGGGCGGACGCCGTCCTCGTGGGGCACCAGGGCCAGGCCGTCGACGGTCCCGGTGCCGGTCAGGTCGAGGCGCCAGGCGTCGGTGCCGGCCGGCACCGCCAGGCGCTCGGCCGGGCCGCTCCGGGTGAGCCGGGGCGCCGCCGCGGTGCCGGAGCGCAGGGCGAGCTGCGGCTCTCCGCAGGCCAGGGCCGCCCCGAGGGCGGTGTGGGAGTCGGGGTGCCGGTCGAGGTCGACCAGCACGATCCGGCCGGGGTGCTCGGTCTGCGCGGAGCGCACCAGGCCCCAGACCGCGGCCGCGCCGAGGTCGTCGACCGCCTCCCCGTACGGGCCGGGCACGGCGCCGCGGGTGAGCACCACCAGCGGGGTGGTGGCGAACCGCTCGGCGGCGAGCCAGGACTGCAGGAACGCCAGCACCCGCCGGGTTTCGGCGCGGACGGCCTGCGGGCTGCCGTCGGTGGCGCAGGTGAGCGCGACGGCGTCGGGCGGCGGGGCGCCGGGGTCGAGCGCGGCCGGGTCGGCGATCGCGGTCACGGTGGCGCCGGCCGCGCGCAGGTCCGCCCCGGCACCGAGTCCGTCGGGCCCCGCCAGGACCCAGCCGCCGAGCGGGGCGGGCTGCGGCAGCGTCAGCGGCGGCCAGGCGACGGGGTGGAGGTCCTGGTGCGCGCCGGTCGGGGCGGGGGCGAGGCCGCCCGCGGTGAGCGGCCGGGAGAGCAGGGTGTCGACGGTGGCGACGGGCGCGCCGGTGGGGTCGGTCAGGGCGAGGGTGACGGCGTCCGGGCCGCTGCGGCCGAGCCGTACGCGCAGCGTGCGGGCGCCGACGGCGTACAGGCGCACACCCGTCCAGGCGAACGGGAGGCCGACGCCCCGGCCCTCGTCGTCCGCGCCGTCGAGCGCCCCGGCGGTGTGCAGGGCGGCGTCGAGCAGCGCGGGGTGCAGCGCGAACCGTCCGGCGTCGTGGTCGTCCCCGGCCAGGGCGACCTCGGCGAGCAGGTCGCCGTCGTGCCGCCAGGCGGCGCGCACCGCGCGGAACAGCGGGCCGTACTGGTAGCCGGCGACGGCCAGCCGCTCGTAGAGGCCGTCGGTGTCCAGCGGTTCGGCGCCGGGCGGCGGCCACGCCGTGTCGTCGGCGGCGGGTTCCGTACCGGGCTGGGCGGGTGCCAGGAGGCCGGAGGCGTGCCGGGTCCACGGGCCCGGCTCGGCGGTGTCGGGGCGCGCGTGCACGGTGAGCGCCCGGCGCCCGTCCTCGTCCGGGGCGTCGAGGTGGACCTGGAGCTGGACGGCCCCGCGCTCGCGCAGGGTCAGCGGCGCCTCCAGGGTCAGCTCCTCGATCACCGTGCAGTCCGCCGACTGACCTGCCTGGAGGGCCAGTTCGACGAGCGCCGTGCCGGGGAGCAGCACGGTGCCGAGCACGGCGTGGTCGGCGAGCCAGGGATGGGTGGGCAGCGAGATCCGGCCGGTGAGCAGGTGCCGGTCGTCCCCGGCCTGGGCGAGGGCGGCGCCGAGCAGCGGGTGGTCGGCGGAGCGCAGGCCGAGCCCTTCGGCGTCGGCGGCGGCCGGGGCGGACTCCAGCCAGTAGCGTTCGCGCTGGAAGGCGTAGGTGGGCAGTTCGGTGCGCAGCGGCGCGCGGTGGGCGTGCAGCGCGGCCCAGTCGACGGGCACCCCGCGCACGGACAGGCCGGCCGCCGCGGTCAGCAGGCGGTGCAGGGTGTCCGCGTCGCGCTGGAGCGAGCCGACGACCAGGGCGTCCGTCCCGGCCTCCTGGGCGGTCTGCTCGACGGCCGGGGCCATCACCGGGTGCGGGCTGGTCTCGACCAGCGTGGTGTACCCGTCGCGCAGCAGCGCGCGGGTGGCCCGCTCGAAGGCGACGGTCTCGCGCAGGTTGCGGTACCAGTACTCGGCGTCCAGGGCGGTGCCGTCCAGCGGCTCGCCGGTGACGGTGGAGTAGAACGCCACCGCCGGGGTCGGCCTCGGGGCGATGTCGCCGATGCCGGCGAGGAGTTCGTCGCGGACGCGCTCGACGGCGGCGGAGTGCGCGGCGTAGTCGACGGGCAGCCGGCGGCTCCGCACGCCCTGGGCCTCGCACCGCTCGCCCAGCGCGTCCAGGGCGGCGGCGTCGCCGGAGACGACCACCGCGCCGGGTCCGTTGACGGCCGCGATGCCGAGCCGCCCGGGCAGGTCGGCGATCAGCTGCTCGGCCTGTGCGGCCGCGGCGGCCAGCGACATCATGCCGCCGCCGCCCGCGATGGCGCGCAGCGCCCGGCTGCGCAGTGCGACGATCCGGGCGGCCTCCTCCAGGGTGAGCGCGCCGGCCACCTGGGCGGCGGCGATCTCGCCCTGGGAGTGGCCGACGACGGCGGCCGGTTCGACGCCGAGCGAGCGCCACACCGCGGCGACGGACACCATGACGGCGAACAGCGCGGGCTGGACGACGTCGACGCGGTCCAGCGAGGCGGCTCCGGGGCGCTGCAGCAGCACGTCGAGCAGCGACCAGTCGGTGTGCGGGGCGAGGGCGGCGTCGCAGGCGCGGATGTGCTCGGTGAACACCGGGGACCGGTCCAGCAGCCGGGTGCCCATACCGACCCACTGCGAGCCCTGTCCGCCGAACACGAGGACCGTCCGGCCGGGCCGGCCGGCGGCGCCGGTGACGAGCCCGGGGTGCGCCGCGTCGGTGCTCAACGCGTCGAGGCCGGCAAGGAGTTCGGCCGGGTCGGCGGCGACGAGCACGGCGCGGTGGTCGAGTGCGGCTCGGGTGGTGGCGAGCGCGTGGGCGGTGTCGGCGGGCCGGGCGGCGGGGTGCGCCGCCAGGTGGGCGCGGAGCCGGACGGCCTGGTCGCGCAGGGCCGCCGGGGTCGCGCCGGACAGCGGCCAGACCAGCGCGGGCGGCTCCGGCTGCGGCTCGGCGGGCGGGACCGCGGCCTCCTCCACCGGGTCGCCCTGTTCCAGGATCACGTGCGCGTTGGTGCCGCTGACGCCGAAGGAGGACACCCCGGCCCGGCGGGGCCGGCCGTCCTGCGGCCAGGGCGCCGGTTCGGTGAGCAGCGAGACGGCGCCGGACGCCCAGTCGACGTGCGGGGTGGGCGCGTCCACGTGCACGGTGGCGGGCAGTTCGCCGTGCCGCATCGCCATGATCATCTTGATCACGCCGGCCACCCCGGCGGCGGCCTGGGTGTGGCCGAGGTTGGACTTCACCGAGCCGAGGCGCAGCGGCCGCTCGGCCGGCCGGTCCTGGCCGTAGGTGGCGAGCAGCGCGTGCGCCTCGATCGGGTCGCCGAGGGCGGTGCCCGTGCCGTGCGCCTCGACCGCGTCGACCTCGGCCGGGGTGAGCCCGGCCTGGGCGAGGGCATCGCGGATCACCCGCTCCTGGGCGAGGCCGTTGGGCGCGGAGAGGCCGTTGCTCGCGCCGTCCTGGTTGACCGCGCTGCCCCGGACCACCGCGAGGACGGGGTGGCCGTTGCGCCGCGCGTCGGAGAGCCGTTCGACCAGCAGCAGGCCCACGCCCTCCGACCAGGCCGTGCCGTCGGCGCCGGCCGCGAAGGACTTGCAGCGCCCGTCCGGGGCCAGGCCCCGCTGGCGGGAGAACTCGACGAAGGTCGAGGGGCTGGACATCACCGTCACCCCGCCGGCGAGGGCGAGGTCGCACTCCCCCCGGCGCAGTGCCTGGCCGGCCAGGTGCAGCGCGACCAGCGAGGAGGAGCAGGCGGTGTCGACCGTCACCGCCGGGCCCTCCAGTCCCAGGGTGTAGGCGACCCGCCCGGAGGCGATGCTGCCGGCGCTGCCGTTGCCGAGGTAGCCGTCGACGCCCTCGGGAACGGCCGCCAGCCGGGAGGCGTAGTCGGCGTACATCAGGCCGGCGAAGACCCCGGTGCGGCTGCCGCGCAGCGAGCGCGGGTCGATGCCGGCCCGCTCGATCGCCTCCCAGGAGGCCTCCAGCAGCAGGCGCTGCTGCGGGTCCATGGCCAGCGCCTCGCGCGGGCTGATCCCGAAGAAGCCGGGGTCGAAGCGGTCGGCGTCGTACAGGAACCCGCCCTCGCGGACGTACGAGGTGCCGGGGTGGTCCGGGTCGGGGTGGAAGAGGTTCTCGATGTCCCAGCCGCGGTTGTCGGGGAAGGCCGCGATGGCGTCGGTGCCCTCGTGGACCAGCCGCCAGAGGTCCTCGGGGCTCTCCACCCCGCCGGGGTAGCGGCAGCCGACGGCGACGATCGCGATCGGTTCCTCGGTCGCCCGGACCGGGGCGGCGGCGCGCGGGCGGCGCGGCGCGTCGAGCAGTTCGGCGCGCAGGTGCCGGCCGAGGGCGCCCGCGGACGGGTGGTCGAACAGCACGGTGGCGGGCAGCCGCAGGCCGACCGCGCCGTTCAGCCGGTTGCGCAGTTCGAGCGCGGCGAGCGAGTCGAGGCCCAGTTCGCTGAACGCGCGGTCCGGGTCGATCGCCCCGCCGTCCCGGTGCCCGAGGACCGCGGCGGCGTGGGTGCGCACCAGGTCGACCAGTTGGCGCTCCTGCTCGGCCGCCGGGGCGGCGGCCAGCCGGCGGACCAGGGCGCGGCCGGTGCCGGGGCCCGGCCGCTCGGCCCCGGGCCTCCGGGCGGCCAGTCCCGCCAGGACCGGCGGCAGGTCGTCGCCGCCGAGGCGGGCCGGGTCCAGCCGGACCGGCGCCAGGACGGCCTCCGGCCGGGCCAGCGCCGCGTCGAACAGGGCGAGGCCGAGACCGGCGTCCAGCGGCTGGACCCCCAAGCGGGCCATCCGCTGCCGGTCGGTCGCGCCCAGGCCGGCGGTGAGCGTGCTGTCCTGCTCCCACAGGCCCCACTGCAGCGAGACGGCGGGCAGGCCCTCGGCGCGGCGGCGCTGGGCGAGCGCGTCGAGCACCAGGTTGGCGGCGGAGTAGGCGGCCTGGCCCGGGTTGCCGGTGAGGCCGGCGGCCGAGGAGAACAGCACGAACGCCCGCAGGTCCAGACCGGCCGTCAGCTCGTGCAGGTGCAGTGCCGCGTCGGCCTTGGGCCGCAGGACGCGGTCCACCCGCTCGGGGGTCAGCCCCGGGAGCAGGCCGTCGTCGACGACGGCCGCCAGGTGGACCACCGCGGTGAGCGGGTGCTCGGCCGGGACGGTCGCGAGCACCCGCGCCAGCTCGGCGCGGTCGGCGACGTCGCAGGCGGCGAACTCGGCCCGGGCACCGGCCTCGGCGAGCTCGGCCCGCAACTCCCGCACCCCGGGGGCGTCGGCGCCGCGCCGGGACACCAGCAGCAGGTGCCGCACGCCGTGCGCCGCGACGAGGTGCCGGGCCACCAGGGCGCCCAGGGCGCCGGTGCCGCCGGTGACCAGCACGGTGCCGCCCTCCGCGAACCCGGGCGGGGTGGGGGCGGCCGGGAGGGCCGGCGCCCGGCGCAGCCGGGGTGTCAGCAGGGCCGCGCCGCGCAGCGCCGCCTCCGGCAGGGCGCCGGCCGCGGCGATCGCCTCGGGCCGGGCGTCGGCGGGGTCGGTGCCGTCCGGCAGGCCGGCACCCGCCTCCAGGTCGAGCAGGGCGAAGCGGTCGGGGTGCTCGGAGCGCGCGGCCCTGATCAGGCCCCACACCGCGGCTTCGGCGGGGTCGGGCGAGCCGGTGCCGTTCACCGCGAGAGCGCCCCGGGTCGTGACCAGCAGGCGCGCGGCGGCGAACCGCTCGTCCGCGAGCCAGGCCTGGGCGACGGCGAGCGCCTCGTGCACGGCGGCCCGGACGGCCTGCGGCCCGGCGGCCGGGTCCTGACCCGTCCGGGGGGCGAGCAGGACCGCGTCGGGCGGCGGGGTTCCCGCGTCGGCCGCCGCGGCCAGCTCGGCGAGGTCCGGGTACCGGGGGGCGTCGAACCGTGCCGCGAACGCGGCCGGCTCCGGGTCGTCCCCGCCGCCCACGACCGCCCAGCGCGTGGGCGGTTCGACGGCCGGGGCCTGGACCCAGTCCAGGTCGAAGAGGTGGTCGGCGGCGGGCGCCGCGGCCGTCGGCAGCTGCTCCCGGGAGAGCGCGCGCACCGTCAGGGTCTCGACCGAGAGGACGGCCCGGCCGTCCGCGTCCGCCGCCGCGACGGCGATCGTGTCGGCGTCCAGTGGCAGCAGGCGCACCCGCAGCGCCCGGACTCCGCCCGCGTGCAGCCGCACGCCGCGCCAGGAGAACGGGAGCCGCACCCGGGTGCCGAGGTCCTCGGCGTTCCCGGTCGCCGCCGGGGCCAGCCCGAGCGGGTGCAGCGCGGCGTCGATCAGGGCCGGGTGCAGCCCGAACCGGCCGCCGGCCGCCTCCTCGGGGAGGACGACCTCGGCGAACAGCTCGGAGCCGCGCTGCCAGGCCGCCCGCAGGCCGTGGAAGGACGGGCCGTAGCGCACCCCGGCGTCGGCCGCGTCGGCGTACAGCTCGTCCACCTCGACCGGCTCCGCGCCGGCCGGCGGCCAGACGGCGAGTGCCTGCTGAGCCGGGGTGTCCCGGGTGTCCTCGGAGTCCTGGGTGTCCTCGGCGCCCTGGCCGGGTGTCAGCGCGCCGGTGGCGTGCAGGGTCCAGGCGTCGTCCGGCCCGGCGGGCCCTTCGGCGCGCTCGGGGCGGGCGTGCACGGTGACCGGCCGCAGGCCGAACGGGTCGGGCGCGCCGACGGTGACCTGGACCTGCACTCCCCCGGTCCGCGGCACGGCCAGCGGCGCCACCAGGGTCAGTTCGTCCACGCGTGCGCAGCCGAGCCGGGCGCCGGCGTGCAGCGCGAGTTCGAGGAGGGCCGCCCCGGGCAGCAGCACGGTGTCCAGCACCGCGTGGTCGGCCAGCCACGGGTGGGTGTCGAGCGAGAGGCGCCCGGTGAACAGCACGCCGTCGCCGTCCGCGAGGCCGACCACCGCGCCCAGCAGCGGGTGGTCCACCGCGCCCTGCCCCAGGCCGGCGGCATCGCCCGCGCCGGTGCCGGCGTCGAGCCAGAAGCGCTGCCGCTCGAACGCGTACGTCGGCAGCTCTCCGGTGCGGCAGCGGGCGGTGGCCGCGTCGATGCCGATCACCGCCGTCCAGTCGACCGCGCCGCCGCGGACGAACAGCCGTGCCAGGGCCGTCCGGAGGGCGAGGACCCGGTCGCGGTCCCGCTGCTGGGCGGGGACGGCGGCGGTGTCCGTGCCGGCCGTGCACTCCACGACCATCGGGGTCAGCGCCGCCTCAGGACCCAGCTCCACGAACACCGAC
>NZ_JBHVIV010000101.1:0-26507 GCF_042799475.1 Kitasatospora sp. NPDC057692
GCCCGGTTACATTCCGAACCCGGAAGCTAAGCCTCACAGCGCCGATGGTACTGCAGGGGGGACCCTGTGGGAGAGTAGGACGCCGCCGAACAATCTTTGTGGAGAACCCCCGCCGGGGATACCGGCGGGGGTTCTTTGCGTTTCCCGGACGGATCAGAGCGCGAGCTTGAAGCCGAGGTGGGACGGGACGAAGCCGAGGCGCTCGTAGAAGCGGTGCGCGTCGGTGCGGGTGGCGTCGGAGGTGAGCTGGACCAGGTCGGCGTCGAGTTCGCGGGAGCGGTCGATCGCCCATTGGATCAGGTCGGTGCCCAGGCCGGTGCCGCGTTCGTCGGCGTGGATCCGGACGGCCTCGATGACGGTGCGGGTCGAGCCCTTCCGGGAGAGGCCCGGGATGACGGTCAGCTGAAGGGTGCCGATCGTCCGGCCGGCGCGTTCGGCGACCACGAGGTGCTGGTGCGGGTCGGCGTCGATGCGGGCGAAGGCGGTGCGGTACGGGGTGAGGTCGTCCGGGCTCTCGCGGGTCGCGCCCAGCGGGTCGTCGGCGAGCATGGCCACGACGGCCGGCAGGTCGTCGCCGGTGGCCCGGCGGATGGTCAGATCGTTCATGATCACACTCTAGGAGGCCCTGGAAGGCCCTTCTGGCGTGATCCGACGTCATGTGCCGGGCGGTCGGCTGGTGATGACGGCGAAGACGGCTCCTTGCGGGTCCACGAGCCGGCCGAGGCGGCCGACGCCGTGGACGTCCGTGGCGGGGATCCGGACGGTGGCGCCGAGGCGTTCCGCGGTGGCGAGGCGGGCGTCGACGTCGGGGACCTCGAAGTAGGGGAGCCAGTGCGAGGAGGTGCCGGCGGCGGTCTGCTCGGGGCCGAGCTGCACGATGCCGCCGTGGGCGTCCTCGGTGCCGCCGCCGGACGGGGTGAGGACGGTGTACAGCAGCCCGTCGGTCGGGACGTCCTGTTCCTGCCAGGCGAAGACGGTGCGGTAGAAGGCCTTCGCCGCCTCGGCGTCGATGGTGTGGCACTCCGTCCAGCAGAGGCTTCCGGGCTCGGTGACGGTGTCCAGGCCGCGCAGGTCGTGCGGCTGCCAGACCGCGAAGTCGGCGCCGGTGGGGTCGGTGTAGCCCGCCATCCGGCCGCTGGTGAAGACGTTGAACGGGGCGAAGCGGACCCGGCCGCCGGCGTCGCGGACCAGGGCCGTGGTGCGGTCGGCGTCGAGGGTGCAGAAGTAGACCGTCCAGGCGGGGCGGGCGTGGGCCTCGGTGAACGGGCCGAGCGCGGCGACCGTCCGGCCGTCCTGCCGGAAGAAGCCGTAGCCGCCGGCCTCGGGGCCGGCCGAGGCGTACGTCCAGTCGAACACCCCGGTGTAGAAGGAGACCGAGGCCGGGGTGTCCGGGCTGGTGAGGTCGAGCCAGATGGGGGAGCCGGGACGGAAGGCGGTGGTGAGCATGGTGCGCTGCCCTTCGACGACGGAGGACGGACGACGGAGCCGGCCCTCCTCGTCCTCCCAGCCTGGCACCCGGGCCCGCGGTGTCGCACCCGGACGGTACGGTGCGTAGCGGAAGTCGTCCCGCACGGTGAAGGGGGCCCGATGGCCAGGCAGACAGGGGCGCGGACCGCCGCCCCCGGCGGGACGGGACAGGCGGCGGCGCCCCGCCAGTTGGCCGAGGTCGAGGGCGTGCTGGAGCGGATCACCTACGCCAACGAGGAGACCGGCTACACGGTGGCCCGGGTCGACACCGGGCGGGGCGGCAACGACCTGCTGACCGTGGTGGGCGCCCTGCTCGGCGCGCAGCCGGGGGAGTCGCTGAGGCTGCACGGGCGGTGGGGGTCGCATCCTCAGTACGGGCGGCAGTTCGTGGTGGAGAACTACACGACGGTGCTGCCGGCCACCGTGCAGGGCATCCAGCGGTACCTGGGGTCGGGGCTGATCAAGGGGATCGGGCCGCGGTTCGCCGAGCGGATCGTCGAGCGGTTCGGGGTGGACACCCTGGAGGTGATCGAGAACGAGCCCGGGCGGCTGATCGAGGTGCCGGGGCTCGGTCCGAAGCGGACGAAGAAGATCGCGGCCGCGTGGGAGGAGCAGAAGGCCATCAAGGAGGTGATGGTCTTCCTGCAGGGGGTCGGGGTCTCGACCTCGCTGGCTGTACGGATCTACAAACAGTACGAGGACGGCTCGATCGGGGTGGTGAAGAACGAGCCGTACCGGCTGGCCTCGGACGTCTGGGGCATCGGCTTCCTCACCGCGGACCGGATCGCGCAGGCCGTGGGCATTCCGCACGACAGCCCGGAGCGGGTCAAGGCGGGGCTGCAGTACGCGCTGTCGCAGAGCAGCGACCAGGGGCACTGCTACCTGCCGGAGGAGCGGCTGATCGCGGACGGCGTGAAGCTGCTCCAGGTGGACGTGGGGCTGGTGATCGACTGCCTGGCGGAGCTGGTGGCGGTGGAGGGGGTGGTGCGCGAGCAGGTCCCGGGCGAGGGCGGCGAGCCGATCACGGCCGTGTACCTGGTGCCGTTCCACCGGGCGGAGATCTCGCTGGCCAACCAGTTGCTGCGGCTGCTGCGGGCGGACGCCGACCGGATGCCGTGGTTCGCGGACGTCGACTGGCCGGCGGCGCTGGGCTGGCTGGCGCGGAAGACGGGCGCGGAGCTGGCGCCGGAGCAGGAGCAGTCGGTGCGGCTGGCGCTGACCGAGAAGGTCGCGGTGCTGACCGGCGGGCCCGGGTGCGGCAAGTCGTTCACGGTGAAGTCGATCGTCACGCTGGCGCTGGCGAAGCGGGCCAAGGTGGTGCTGGCGGCGCCGACCGGGCGGGCGGCGAAGCGGCTGGCGGAGCTGACCGGGGTGGAGGCCTCGACGGTGCACCGGCTGCTGGAGCTGCGGCCGGGCGGGGATGCCGCGTACGACCGGGACCGGCCGCTGGACGCGGACCTGGTGGTGGTCGACGAGGCGTCGATGCTGGACCTGATCCTGGCGAACAAGCTGGTCAAGGCGGTGGCGCCGGGGGCGCACCTGCTGTTCGTGGGGGACGTGGACCAGCTGCCGTCGGTGGGGGCGGGCGAGGTGCTGCGGGACCTGCTGGCCGAGGGCGGGCCGATCCCGTCGGTGCGGCTGACCAGGATCTTCCGCCAGGCGCAGCAGTCGGGCGTGGTGACCAACGCGCACCGGATCAACGAGGGACTGCCGCCGCAGACCGAGGGCCTGCCGGACTTCTTCCTGTTCGCGGAGGAGGACGCGGAGCTGGCGGCGGGGCTGACGGTGGACGTGGTGGCGCGGCGGATCCCGCAGAGGTTCGGCTACGACGCCCGGCGGGACGTCCAGGTGCTGGCGCCGATGCACCGCGGCCCGGCCGGGGCGGGGAACCTCAACACGCTGTTGCAGGCGGCGGTGACGCCGGCCCGGGAGGGGCTGGCGGAGCGGCGGTTCGGCGGGCGGACGTTCCGGGTGGGGGACAAGGTCACCCAGATCCGCAACAACTACGACAAGGGGCGCAACGGGGTCTTCAACGGCACGGTGGGAGTGGTGACGTCCCTCAGTGCGGACGACCAGCGCCTGACGGTGCTGACGGACGAGGACGAGGAGGTGCCCTACGACTTCGACGAGCTGGACGAGTTGGCGCACGCCTACGCGGTGACGATCCATCGGTCGCAGGGGAGCGAGTACCCCGTGGTGGTGATTCCGGTCACTATGTCCGCTTGGACGATGCTCCAGCGAAATCTGCTCTACACGGCGGTGACCAGGGCCCGAAAACTGGTCGTGCTGGTGGGGTCACGGAAAGCGATCGGGCAGGCGGTTCGCAGTGTCAGTGCAGGTCGGAGGCATGCGGCGCTGGACCACCGGCTTGCGTCTGGATGATTCTCCAAGGGATGGTTGCCTCTATTGTTCTCTTGACGTGAAGAGATTTACGGCAGAGCCTGGTGGGGTGCCGATCTTGTCCGGTTCGTACCGGCGGCGGCGGCAGGTTTTGTAGGGGCGGGCCCTTTCGGGTCACCCCGGGTGCGCGGCTGTCCGCCGGATGGGGGATGGTAGAGACAGTCAGGGCACCTTGGAAGAGGATTCATTTCGTCGGTGAGGAAGACGTGAGCGACAACTCGGTAGTACTGCGGTACCAGGACGGCGAGTACGAGTACCCCGTCGTCGAGAGCACTGCGGGCAACGCCGGCTTCGACATCTCGAAGCTGCTCCCGCAGACCGGCCTGGTCACCCTGGACAACGGCTTCGGCAACACCGCCGCCTACAAGTCCGCGATCACCTTCGTGGACGGTGACAACGGCATCCTGCGGTACCGCGGTTACCCGATCGAGCAGCTCGCCGGCAAGGGTGACTTCATCGAGACCGCGTACCTGCTGATCAACGGCGAGCTGCCGAACTCCGAGCAGCTCGCGCAGTTCAACCGCGAGATCACCCAGCACACCCTGCTGCACGAGGACGTCAAGCGCTTCTTCCAGGGCTTCCCGCGGGACGCGCACCCGATGGCGATGCTGTCCTCGGTGGTCGGCGCGCTGTCGACGTTCTACCCGGAGAGCCACAACCCGTTCGACGCGGCCCAGCGCCACCTGTCGACGGTCCGCCTGCTGGCGAAGCTCCCGACCATCGCGGCGTACGCGTACAAGAAGGCGATGGGCCAGCCCTTCGTCTACCCGCGCAACGACCTGAGCTACGTCGAGAACCTCCTCCGGATGACCTTCGCGGTCCCGGCCGAGGACTACGAGCTCAACCCGGTCATCGTCAACGCGCTGGACAAGCTGCTCATCCTGCACGCGGACCACGAGCAGAACTGCTCGACCTCCACCGTGCGCCTGGTCGGCTCCAGCCACGCCAACCTGTTCGCCTCGATCTCGGCGGGCATCTCGGCGCTGTGGGGCCCGCTGCACGGCGGCGCCAACCAGGCCGTGCTGGAGATGCTGGAGAGCATCCAGAAGGACGGCGGCGACGTCGACGCCTTCATCACGAAGGTGAAGAACAAGGAAGCCGGCGTCAAGCTGATGGGCTTCGGCCACCGGGTCTACAAGGCGTTCGACCCGCGCGCCGCCCAGGTGAAGCTGCTCGCCCACGAGGTGCTCGGCCAGCTCGGCAAGTCCGACGAGCTGCTGGAGATCGCGCTCAAGCTGGAGGAGCACGCGCTCAAGGACGACTTCTTCGTCTCGCGCAAGCTCTACCCGAACGTGGACTTCTACACCGGTCTGATCTACCGCGCCATGGGCTTCCCGACCAGCATGTTCACCGTGCTGTTCGCCCTCGGCCGGCTGCCGGGCTGGATCGCCCACTGGCACGAGATGATCAACGACCCGACCAGCCGGATCGGCCGTCCGCGCCAGATCTACACCGGCACCGCGATCCGTGACTACGTCGAGATCGACGCCCGCTGACGCCGTGCACCCGCACTGACGCCATGCGCACGCCCTGACACCGTGCCACGAGGGCCCGGCCGCACTCCTGCGGCCGGGCCCTCGTGTGTGCTGTCGCGCAACGTCCGGCGCACGACTCCGGGGGCGGCGGTGGACCCGGGACGGCCGCTCAAAGCGTCCCTGGTCCCGCCACACCCCGGCGTCGTGCGCGAAGGCCGCCAAACCGTCGGCGACCGACCCGGGGCCCGCCGGAGCCCCGTCGGCGGCAGTGGCGGCGGTGCGTCGACGCTGTGCCGTTCGCCACGTCTCCGCCCACCGGTAAAACTGCCGCACTACCAACCTAAGACGTATCAGCGTGTGAGAAGTTACGCCGGGGGGGTGTGAGCTGCCTCTCGCCACGCTCCGTGTGCACGCGGTGCCGCCCCCATACCACACCTCGCGGCGGGCGCGACGTCACCCTCCCCGCAGTCACGGCAACCGAGCGTGATAGGAATCGTGGCATTCCGGTACGGACCGTCCCGCACCTTGCAGCGTGGCGGCGGAGCTGGGGAGGGAGTGCGCAGATGACCAGGAACGTGGTTGTCACCGGCGGTGGCACGGGGATCGGGTACGAGGTGGCACGGCGGTTCGCCGAGGCGGGCGAACGGGTCGTGATCGTCGGCCGTCGGCGGGCGGTGCTGGAGGACGCCGCCGCGGCCCTCGGGCCGAACGTGACCCCGCTGGTCTGCGACCTCGCCGATCCGGACGCCGTGGAGGCCGCGCTGGCCGGGCTGCCGGAGCGGATCGACGTGCTGGTGAACAACGCGGGCAGCCGGGAGACCGTGATCGGGGCCGGGCCGCACGCCCTGCTGGCCCGCTGGCGCGGGGACTTCGAGCGCAACGTGCTGACCGTGGTCCTGCTCACCGAGTCGATCCGCGACCGGCTCACCCCGGGCTCCGGCCGGGTGGTCACCATCAGCTCGATCGCCGCCCTGCGCGGGGCCGGCTCGTACGGTGCGGCGAAGGCCTCGCTGCACGCCTGGAACCACTTCCTCGCCGCCCAGCTCGGCACCTCGGGCATCACCGCCAACATCGTGGCGCCGGGGACGGTGGCGGGCACCGAGTTCTTCGGGCCGCGGCTGGACGACGCCGAGGTCTCCCGGCGGGCGGCCCGGACGCTGCTCGGGCGGATCGGGGAGACCGGGGAGGTGGCGGCGGCGGTCCACTTCCTGGCCTCGCCGGAGGCCGGGTTCATCACCGGCGAGATCCTGCACTGCAACGGCGGCGAGCTGCTCGGCCGCTGAGCCGGGCGCCGACGCCGCAGGGCCCGTACCGCACGAGCGGTACGGGCCCTGCCGGTTCCCGGGGTGCCCGGGTCAGGCGGCCCGGAAACGGCGCAGCCGGAGGCTGTTGGTGAGCACGAAGACCGAGGAGAAGGCCATCGTGGCACCGGCGATCATCGGGTTGAGCAGGCCCGCGGCGGCCAGCGGGATCGCCGCCACGTTGTAGCCGAAGGCCCAGAACAGGTTGCCCTTGATGGTGCCGAGGGTCCTGCGGGAGAGCCGGATGGCGTCGGCGGCCGAGCGCAGGTCGCCGCGGACCAGGGTCAGGTCGCTCGCCTCGATGGCGGCGTCGGTGCCGGTGCCCATGGCCAGGCCGAGGTCGGCCTGGGCGAGCGCGGCGGCGTCGTTGACGCCGTCGCCGACCATCGCGACGATCCGGCCCTCGGCCTGGAGGATCTCGACGGCGGCCACCTTGTCCTCCGGCAGCACCTCCGCCTGCACGTCCTCGGCGGGGATGCCGACCTCGGCGGCGACGGCCTCGGCCACCAGCCGGTTGTCCCCGGTGAGCAGCACCGGCCGCAGGCCGAGGGCGCGCAGTTCGGCGATCGCCTCGGCGCTGGTGGGCTTGACCGCGTCGGCGACCTCCAGCACGGCCCGGGCCTCGCCGTCCCAGCCGACCGCGACGGTGGTCCGTCCGGCGGCCTCGGCGGCGCGCTTGGCCTCGGCGAGCGCGGCGGGCAGCGGCAGGCCGTGCTCGGCGAGCAGGGCCTCCCGGCCGGCGACCACCGCGTGGCCCTCCACCACGCCCCGGACGCCCAGACCGGGGACGTTCGCGAAGCCCTCGACGGCGGGCAGGGCGCCGAGCCGCTCGGCGGCCGCGGCGGCGATCGCGGCGGCGATCGGGTGCTCGGAGGCGTGCTCGACGGCGCCGGCCAGGCGCAGCGCCTGCTCCTCGGTGACGCCCTCGACGGTGCGGACGGCGAGCAGGGTCATCCGGCCGGTGGTGACGGTGCCGGTCTTGTCGAGGACGACGGTGTCGACGCGGCGGGTGTTCTCCAGGACCTCGGGGCCCTTGATGAGGATGCCGAGCTGGGCGCCGCGGCCGGTGCCGACCATCAGGGCGGTCGGGGTGGCCAGGCCGAGGGCGCAGGGGCAGGCGATGATCAGCACGGCGACGGCGGCGGTGAACGCCTCGGTGGCGCTCTCGGTGGTCAGCAGCCAGGTGAGCAGGGTGCCGAGCGCGATGAGGATCACCACGGGCACGAAGACGGCGGAGATCCGGTCGGCGAGCCGCTGGGCGGCGGCCTTGCCGCTCTGTGCCTCATCGACCAGCTGGGCCATCCGGGCGAGCCGGGTGTCGGCGCCGACCCGGGTGGCCTCGACCACCAGACGGCCGCCGGCGTTGACGGTGGCGCCGGTGACGGTGTCGCCGACGGCGACCTCGACCGGCACGGACTCGCCGGTGAGCATCGAGGCGTCGACGGCGGAGGCGCCCTCGACCACCACGCCGTCGGTGGCGATCTTCTCGCCGGGGCGGACCACGAAGCGGGTCCCGACGGTGAGGTGCTCGACGGGCAGCCGGACCTCGCGGCCGCCCTGCAGCACCGCGACGTCCTTGGCGCCGAGGTCCAGCAGGGCGTGCAGGGCGGCTCCGGCGCGGCGCTTGGAGCGGGCCTCCAGGTAGCGGCCGAGCAGGATCAGCACGGTGACGGCGGAGGCCGTCTCCAGGTAGAGCATGGACGAGG
This sequence comes from Kitasatospora sp. NPDC057692, assembly GCF_042799475.1. NCBI lineage: Bacteria > Bacillati > Actinomycetota > Actinomycetes > Kitasatosporales > Streptomycetaceae > Kitasatospora > Kitasatospora sp. NPDC057692. Next base: position 8,350 of record NZ_JBHVIV010000101.1, read on the forward strand.
CGTCGGTGTCGCCGACCGAGAACGAGAACTCGTGCCGCATGCCGGGCGTCCCGGCGTCGCCCCAGAACAGGGCCCAGAAGGACCAGCCGAAGGCGGCCAGGGTGCCGAGCGAGACCAGGGTGTCCATGGTCGCCGCGCCGTGCTTGAGGTTGGTCCAGGCGGCGCGGTGGAAGGGCAGGCCGCCGTAGACCACGACGGGGCCGGTGAGGGCGAAGGCGAGCCACTGCCAGTTGGTGAACTGGAGGGTGGGGACCATCGACCAGAGGACCACCGGCAGGCTGAGCACGGCGCTGACGAGCAGCCGGTCGAGCAGCGGGTCGGCCGCCGGCGGGCGGGTGTCCGTACCGGCGGGGGCCTCGGCGGGGGTGGCGGGTATCGGCGGCGGGGGGAGTTCGGCGGTGTAGCCGGTGTTCTCCACGGTGGCGATGAGGTCGGCCACGGTCACGTCCGGCGCGAACTCGACCCGGGCCTTCTCGGTGGCGTAGTTGACGGTGGCCTCGACGCCCGTCATCCGGTTCAGCTTCTTCTCGATCCGGGCGGCGCAGGCGGCGCAGGTCATGCCGCCGATCGACAGTTCGACGCGTTCGCGGACCGCGGTGGGGTCCTCCTGGCCGGTGGTGGCGGTCGCCGTGTCCGGGGAGGTGGAGCCCGAGGTGGAGGTGCTCATGTGCTGATCAGCTCCTAGGGGAGGGCGCGGCGGGGGCGGGGTTCGCCGGGCCCCCACCGCGCGGCGGGGGCTCTCAGGCGGCGCGGCCGACCAGCTCGTAGCCGGCCTCGTCGACGGCGGCACGCACCAGCTCGTCGTCCAGCGGGGCCGCCGCGGAGACGGTCACCGTGCCGGCCTTGGCGTCGGCGGACACCTCGGTCACCCCGGTGAGGGTGGAGAGCTCCTTGCTGACGGAGCTCTCGCAGTGTCCGCAGCTCATGCCGGTGACGGTGTAGGTGATGGTGCTGGACATCGGGGCCTCCGGAAGGTCGGTACGGCCGCGAGCGCAAGCCCGGGCCCGGCTGATACTGCCACCATACCCCTAAGGGGTATTCTGTAGGGATACGGATGATGTGGTGTGGATCGCATTCCGGATCGCGCCCGGGTGTCCCCGGGCGGCGTCGGCGCGCGCTCCGAGAGCAGAGCGTAGGCGGCCGGACACGCTGCGCCGGGATCCGCCTCGCCACCTGGGCGGATTCGGGCGGCCGGCGGGGCCGTGGGCGCCGTCGCGGCGGGGGTGCGGGGGTGGACGTGCTGATCGTCCGTTATGTTCGGTATGTGTCTCCGCTCCGCCGTGCCCAGTCGCCGTCCGATCCGACCGGCGTCGGGCAGCCTCCGGCCCGGCGGCGCAACGCGCTGCTCGCCGTCGACCTGCTCGACATCCCGTTCTGGCGGCGGGCCGCCCCGGCGCTGATCGCGATCGTGCTGGTCGGGATCGCCGACCTCTACTCCGGCCAGGACCGCTACCTCGCGCCGCTGATGACCGTCGTCCCCAGCATCGCCGCGCTCACCCTGCGGCCGCTCGAACTGCTCGGCGTCTGCTCGATCGGCCTGCTCGCCGTCTTCGGCCTCAGCCACTACGACCAGGTCGACAACATCAACGACGTCCGCTTCCTGTGGGGCGCGATGGTCAGCTACCTGCTGCTCTCGGTGTTCTCCGCCTGGGTCGCCCGGATCCGGATGCGCCGGGCCGCCGCCTACGCCGCGGTCAGCTCCGTCGCGGAGGCGGCGCAGCGCGCCCTGCTGCGGCTGCCCGGGCCGGTCGTCGGACCGCTGCACCTCGCCGTGCGCTACGTCTCCGCCGCCGACGCGTCGAGGATCGGCGGGGACCTCTACTCCGTCCTGGAGACCCCGTACGGCACCCGGGTCGCGGTCGGCGACGTGCGCGGCAAGGGGCTCGGCGCGGTGCAGACCGCCGCCGTGGTGCTGGGCGCCTTCCGGGAGGCCGCGTACGACGAGGCCGGGCTGCGCGGGGTGGCGGCCCGGATCGAGGCCAGTGTCGAGCGGCACGTGCCGGACGGGGAGTTCACCACCGCGCTGTTCGCCGAGTTCCGCCGGCCCGGCGTGGTCCAGCTGCTCCAGTACGGGCACGTCCCGCCGATCCGGGTCGACCCGGAGGGCCGGGTGCACATCCTGGACGCGCCGGACCCGTGGGTGCCGCTCGGCCTCGGCCGGCTGGCCCGCGGCGAGCCGAGCACCTGGGACCAGCCGTTCGGCACCGACGACGTGCTGGTGCTCTGCACCGACGGCGTGATCGAGGCCAGGCACCGGCACAGCGGCGTGTTCTACCCGCTCGGGGAGCGGGTCGGCCCGCTGGTGCGGGGCGCGGCCCGCTCCGCGGCGGAGCTGGAGGCGGCGGTCGGGCGGGTCTACGCCGACCTGCTGGCGCACACCGGGGGCGAACTGCGGGACGACGCGCTGCTGCTGCTGATCACCCGCACCGACGCCGCCTGACTCAGTTCCCGGCAGCCTCGGCGAGGGCGCGGAAGAGCAGGGTGGTGGAGGTCGCGCCCGGGTCCTGGTGGCCGACGCTGCGTGGGCCCAGGTAGGAGGCGCGCCCCTTGCGGGCCTGCAGCGGCACGGTGTCCAGGGCGCCCCGCTCGGCGCCCGCCGCGGCGGCCGCCGCGGCCTCCGGCAGGCCGGCGCCGGCGGCCACCGCCGCCCGGTAGGCGTCCAGTGCGGGCGTCCACGCGTCGACGATGGTCTTGTCGCCCGGCTCGGCCTTGCCGAGCTCCCGCACGGCCCGCAGACCGGCCGCCAGCGCCTCGCCGAGCCCGGCGGCGTCGGCGGGCGCTTCGCCGGGCTGCGGCAGTGCGGCGCCGATCGCCCGGAACGCCTTGCCGTAGAGGGGGCCGGAGGCGCCGCCGACCTTGGAGATCAGTGTGGTGCCGGTCTTGGTCAACACCGCCCCGGGCCCGGCGGGGGCCGGGGCGTCCGGCGCGTCCAGGGCGGCCAGCACGGCGGTGAAGCCGCGCCGCAGGTTGCTGCCGTGGTCGCCGTCGCCGATCGCCGAGTCCAGTTCGGTGAGCCGTCCGTGCTCCTTCTCGACCGCGGCGGCCAACGCGCGGACCCAGGCCTCGGCCAGCCGGGTGTCGACGTCCATCTCGGGTGCTCCTGTTCTCCGCCGGTCAGGCGCGCTTGAGGGCGGGGGTGTCCGCCGGGGCGTCCCACAGCTCCAGCAGCGGGCCGTCGGCCTTGGTGAGGGTGAGCGAGAAACCGGCCATGTCCAGGCTGGTCACGTAGTTGCCGACCAGGCTGCGGGCCACCGTGATGCCGCGCTCGGCCAGCCGGGCGGCGACCTCGCCGAAGACGATGTACAGCTCCATCAGCGGCGTCGCGCCCAGACCGTTGACCAGGGCGATCACCTCGTCGCCGGCGGCCAGGCGGTGGTCGGCGAGGATCGTCTCCACCACCTCGGCGACCAGCTCGCGGGCCGGGCGCAGCCGCTCCCGGCGCCGCCCCGGCTCGCCGTGGATGCCGACGCCCACCTCGATCTCGTCCTCGGCCAGCTCGAAGCCGGGCTTGCCCGCCGCCGGGACGGTCGCCGCGGTCAGCGCGACGGCGAACGAGCGGGAGGCCGCGTTCACCCGCTCACCGAGGGCGGCCACCTCGTCCAGCGGCGCGCCGCGCTCGGCCAGCGCGCCCGCGATCTTCTCCACCAGCACCGTGGCGCCGGTGCCGCGCCGCCCGGCCGTCCAGGTGGAGTCCTCCACCGCGACGTCGTCGTTGACCAGCACCGTGCGGACCTCGATGCCCTCCTCGGCGGCCAGCTCCGCGGCGAGCTCGAAGTTCATCACGTCGCCGGTGTAGTTCTTCACCACGAACACCACGCCGGCGCCGGAGTCCACGGCCTTGGCGGCCGCCAGCATCTGGTCCGGGACGGGGGAGGTGAACACCTCGCCGGGGCAGGCCGCGTCCAGCATGCCGGGCCCCACGAAGCCGCCGTGCAGGGGCTCGTGCCCGGACCCTCCGCCGGAGACCAGCGCCACCTTGGGCGCGGCCGGCCGCACGGCCCGGGTGATCACCCGGTTGGCGATGTCCACCGCCAGCTCCGGATGGGCGGCGGCCACCCCGGCCAGCGCGTCCTCCAGGACGGTCTCCGCGTCGTTGATGAGCTTCTTCACGGCGTACGCGCTCCCCTCGGCAGACGGTGCTGCCCCGACGCTACGCCAGACGGGGGCCGGCGGCACGGAATCCGACACGCCGGACGTGACTCACCCGGGTGGAGTACAGCCTCTAGGGTCGGGAGCATGAGTGGACACGTGGGCATCGTTCTGGTCTCGCACAGCGCGGCGCTGGCCGGCGGGTTGAAGGAGCTGCTGGCGGAGCTCGCCTCGGACGAGGTGCGGGTGGTGGTGGCGGGCGGGACCGAGGAGGGCGGGCTCGGGACCAGCTACGAGCTGATCGCGCGGGCCGTGGCCGAGGCGGACACCGGGGCGGGCGTCGCGGTGCTGCCGGACCTCGGGAGCTCGGTGCTGACGGCGGTGACCGTGCTGGAGGACGCGCCGCGGCCCGGCGTGGTGCTGGTCGACGCGCCGTTCGTGGAGGGGGCGGTGGCCGCGGCGGTGACCGCCTCGACCGGTGCGGCGCTGGCCGAGGTGGTGGCCGCCGCCGAGGAGGCGCGCGGCTACCGCAAGCTGTGAGGGCTCACTTGGCGTCGGCGTAGCACTCCACCACGGCGGTGCTGAGCGGGAACCGCACCGGGGTGTCGCCGAAGACCAGTCGGCGGGCCTCGTCGGCCGCCGCGTCGACCGCCGCCGCCACCTCGTCGGCGAGGTTGGCGGGGGTGTGCACCATCACCTCGTCGTGCTGGAAGAACACCAGGTGCGGGCGGTCGGCCGCGGTGGCGACCGGGAGCTCGGCGAGCCGGCGGCGCAGCGCGGCCAGCAGTGCGAGGGCCCAGTCGGCGGCGCTGGCCTGGATGACGAAGTTGCGGGTGAACCGGCCGCGGGCGCGGGCCGAGCGGCCGCCGGCGTCGCCCGCCGTCTCGGGCGCCTCGGTGAGGTCGAGGAAGTCCGCGGTGGCGGGCGGGCAGGGGCGGCCCAGTCGGGAGGCGACCACGCCGCCGTCCTCGCCGGTGCGGGCGGCCGCCTCGACGTAGCCCATCGCGGCCGGGTAGCGGTTGCGCAGGGTGGCCAGCAGCGGGCCGATGTCGCCGCTGGTCTGGCCGTACATGGCGCCGAGCAGGCCCAGCTTGGCCTTGTCGCGGTCGCCGTGGAAGGCGGTGGCGGCCAGTGCCTCGTAGAGGTCGCCGCCGGCGGCGGTGCGGGCCAGCCCGGCGTCCTGGGAGAGCGCCGCGAGCACCCGCGGCTCCAGCTGGGCGGCGTCCGCGACCACCAGCAGCCAGCCGGGGTCGGCGACCACGGCGCGGCGCAGGATGCGCGGGATCTGCAGTGCCCCGCCGCCGCGGCTGGCCCAGCGGCCGGAGACCACGCCGCCGACCACGTACTCGGGGCGGAACCGGCCGCCGCGCGCCCAGGCGTCCTGCCAGGCCCAGCCGTGCGCGACGTGGATCCGGGACAGCTCCTTGTAGCGGACCAGCAGCCGGGCCGCCGGGTGGTCGATCGTCTTCAGCTCCCAGGAGCGGGTGGAGCCGAGCGGGATGCCCGCGTCGGCGAAGGCACGCAGCACCTGGCTGTGCGAGTCCGGGTTGAACGGGCGCCCGCCGAGCGCCCGCTGGAGCTCGACGGCGAGTTCGGCGAGCAGCCGCGGCTGGGTGCCGGGGACGGTGGGGCGCGGGCCGAGCAGGTCGGTGAGCAGCCGGTCGTGGACGTCGACGCTCCAGGGCAGGCCGTCGTCGGCCATCTCGGCGGCGGCCAGCGCGCCCGCCGACTCGGCGGCGACCAGCAGCCGGAAGCGGGCGCGGGCGGCCGGGTCGGCGATCGCGGCGAGCCGGCGCTGCTGTTCGGCGTGCACGGCGACCACGGCGGTCAGCGGGTCGGTGCCGGGCGGCAGCTGGAGCCGGTCGGGGGCGAACAGGGTGTCCTGGCCGTCGCCGGCCTCGGCGGAGCCGGGCTCGGGCAGGTCGGCGGGGACGGGCAGGCCGCGCAGCCGGGCCCAGCCGGCGCCGAGCGAGCGCGGGGCGCCGAACCGGCCCTCGTGGGCGAGCAGCAGCGCCTCCACCAGCCGCAGGTCGTGGCAGCGGGCGAGGCGGTCGGGCAGCCGGGGGAGCAGCGGGGCGTAGCCGGAGTCGGCGGCGGCCCACACCCACCGGGGGTGCTCGGCGGCCTCCCGGGCGGCGACGGCGGCGGCGAGGTCGGGGACGGGTTCGGGCGGGCCGAGCGGGGCGCCCGCGTCGTCGAGCGGCCGGAGCCGGCCGCCGGGGCCGTGCGGGTCGGGGGCGAGGGCGATCCGGGGTGCCACGGGGGCTCCTCCTCTCGTGCGGACTGTGCGGTGCGGACTGTGCGGTGCGGCCTGTTCGGTGCGGCCTGTTCGGTGCGGACCGCGACGGGGATCGCGGTACGGGCTGCGGGCCGGGGTCGTGCTGCCGGTGGGTTCGTGGTGTCGGCCGGGTCGTCCGGGGGCGCACGGCCGGCCGGTGTCGACGGTAGCGGGAGGGTACGACAACCGGAGCCGCACCGTCCGGCGGCGGGTCCGGAGGGCGCCCGGGCGGTGTCCCGGGGCGCCCCCGCGCCGGGTCCGCCGGACGGTGCGGCAAAGGGGTGTGGGCAGCGCCGATGACAGCGCGTAAGGTCGGCGAAATGACCGAGAACCCGTTCTTCAGGCCCAGCACCCTGGCCTACGAACTGCCGCCGTTCGCCGAGATCCGGCCGGAGCACTACCTGCCCGCCTTCGAGCGCGGGATGGCCGAGCAGCTCGCCGAGATCGCCGCGATCACCGCCGACCCGCAGCCGCCGACGGTCGAGAACACCCTGGTCGCGCTGGAGCGCTCGGGGAGGCTGCTGCACCGGGTCAAGGTGGTGTTCGAGAACCACTCCGCCGCCGACACCACCCCCGAGGTCGACCGGATCGACGCCGAGATCAGCCCCCGGCTGGCCGCGCACCGGGACGCGATCCACCTGGACGCCGCGCTCTTCGCCCGGATCGAGGAGCTGCACGCCCGCCGCGCCGACCTGGACGCGGACCCGCAGACGCTGCGGCTGCTGGAGCGCCGGCACACGGCGTTCGTCCGGGCCGGTGCCCGGCTGGGCGCCGAGGAGCAGTCCCGGCTGCGCGCGATCAACACCGAACTCGCCGCCGCCTCCTCGGAGTTCCGGCAGAACGTGTCCGCCGACTCGCAGGCCCGGGCGCTGGTGCTGGACTCCGCCGAGCAGCTGGCGGGCCTCTCGGCGGACGAGATCGCGGCCGCCGCCGAGAACGGCCGGGCGCTCGGGCACCCGGACGGCTTCGTGCTGAGCCTGAAGAACTTCTCCAACCAGACCGAACTCGCCTCGCTCACCGACCGCTCGGTGCGCGAGCGGCTGCTCGCCGCCTCGCTGGACCGCGCCGTCGACACCAACGGCCCGCTGGCGATCCGGATGGCCGCGCTGCGCGCCGAGCGGGCCCGGCTGCTCGGCCACGACACCCACGCCGCCTACGTGGTGGCCGACGAGACGGCCGGCACCGTCGAGGCGGTGGACGCGCTGCTCGCCCGGCTGGTGCCGCCGGCCGTGGCCAACGCCCGCCGCGAGGCCGAGGAGCTGGCCAAGCTGGCCGCCGCCGACGGCATCGACGAGATCGCCGCGCACGACTGGGCGTACTACTCGGAGCAGGTCCGGCAGGCCTCGTACCAGGTGGACGCGGCGGCCCTGCGCCCCTACTTCGAGCTGGAGCGGGTGCTGCGGGACGGCGTGTTCTTCGCCGCCAACCTGGCCTACGGGGTGACCTTCACCGAGCGGCCCGACCTCGTCGGCTACCACCCGGACACCCGGGTCTTCGAGGTGTTCGACGCGGACGGCGGGGCGCTGGGCCTGTTCCTGGGCGACTTCCACGCCCGGGCGTCCAAGCGCGGCGGCGCCTGGATGGACGAACTGGTCAGCCAGTCCGGCCTGCTGGGGCAGCGGCCGGTGGTCTACAACAACCTGAACATCGCCAAGCCGGCCCCCGGCGAGCCGGTGCTGCTCTCCTGGGACGAGGTCCGCACGCTGTTCCACGAGTTCGGCCACGCGCTGCACGGGCTGTTCTCGGACGTCCGCTACCCGTACGTCGCGGGCACCGCGGTGCCGCGGGACTTCGTGGAGTTCCCCTCGCAGGTCAACGAGATGTGGATGGTCCGGCCGGAGGTGCTGGCCAACTACGCCCGGCACCACGAGACGGGTGAGCCGCTGCCGGCGGAGCTGGTCGGGCGGATGGAGGCGGCGGAGTCCTTCGGGCAGGGCTTCCGGACCGTCGAGTACCTGGCGGCGGCGCTGCTGGACTGGGCCTGGCACACCCTGCCGGAGGGCCGGGAGGTCGCGGACGCCCGGGAGTTCGAGGCGGCGGCGCTGGCCGAGGCCGGCCTGGCGGTGGCGGCGGTCCCGCCGCGCTACCGGACCACCTACTTCGGGCACATCTTCGCGGGCGGGTACAGCGCGGGCTACTACGCGTACATCTGGTCGGAGGTGCTGGACGCCGACACGGTGGAGTGGTTCAAGGGCAACGGCCGCGGGGTGCGGGAGAGCGGCGAGGTCTTCCGGCGGGAGCTGCTGGCGCGCGGCGACGGCCGGGACGCGCTGGACTCCTTCCGCGCGGTGGTCGGACGCGATCCGGAGACCGGGCCGCTGCTGGCCCGGCGCGGACTGGCCTGACCCCGGCGGGACGGCCCGGCGGGATGCCCGGCGGCACGGTCGGTGCCGCCGGGCGCGGCCCTCAGCGCGGTTCGACGGTGACGGTGACCGGGGTGCCCGGGCGGGCGTGCGGGAGCCGGACCCGGACGCGGCCGGCCCGCTCGCCGCTCGGCTGGTCGAGCTCGGCGAGGGCGCCGGCCGGGTGGACGGCGATCCGGGCGCCGGCGGGGAACGCGGCGGCCGGCAGGACGAGTTCGGTGGCCCGGCCGGTGCCGTCGGCCTGCCAGCGGACGGTGTGCCGGGCGCCGTCCGACGTGGTGCGGGCGGCGCCGCCGGCGACCGCGACCGGGTACGGGCCGAAGGCCGGCTCGGCGCCCGGGGCGGGCCGCCCGGCGGGGTCGAGCGCGCAGTAGCCGCCGTTGCCCCGGCACCAGTACCACATCGCCCAGCCGGCCGCGAAGCCGTCCATCGCGTCCACCTGGCGGCGCACCAGCAGGGTGTTGCCGGGCGTGCGGGAGTTCGGCGGGCCCCACTCGCCGACCAGCACCGGCAGCCGGTGGGCGGCGGGGTAGGCGGTGACGGCGGCGGTGTAGCGCTCGACGAAGCCGCCGGACGGGTCCCAGTCGGCCCCGGACTCGACGGCGGTGTCGTAGAAGTGCGGCGCGTAGCCGAGCCGGGGCGCGCCCGGGCGGGGGTCGGCGAAGCCGGGCAGCCGGGTCGGGACGCCCTGGCCGACCAGCACCGTCGGCTCGACGAACAGCCAGGCGCGGGAGTCGGCCCGGCGGACGGCGGCGATCAGCCGGCGGTACATGGCGGCGAGCCGGCCCTGCTCCAGCTCGGCGGCCGCGCGGGCCAGCGCCTCCGGGTCGGCGGGGTCGCCGTCCACCGGGCCGAACGGCTCGTTGAACAGGTCGTAGCCCAGCAGCGAGCGGTGGCCGCGCAGTTCGCGGGCCAGCCGGGTGTAGAAGTCGGCCTGCCAGGCGCGCAGGTCGGGGTCGTCGTAGAGGTGCCGGAAGGCGGCCTGGACGGCGGGCTGGAAGTAACCGGCGAACCAGTCGTCGGGGTCCGCCTCGAAGGGCAGGCCGTCGTCGCGGGTGGCCCAGGGCGGGATGCCGCCGGTGCCGCCGACGAACCGCGGGCCGTAGACGTCCTGGTGGAGATCGACCAGCACGAGCACGCCGTAGCGGTCGGCCCAGCCGAGGAGCCGCCGCAGCCGGGCCAGTTCGGCGGGGTCGAGGCGGCCGCGGGCGGGCTCCAGCCTGGTCCAGGAGACCGGCAGGCGGATCAGCGTGAAGCCCTGCGCGGCGACCGACCGGACGTCCTGTTCGGTGGCCTCGGCGTACTTGTCGAGGTTGAAGCCGCGCAGCCGGAGCCGGCGGCCGAAGGCGTCGGTGAGGTCGGTGCGGCCGTCCGGGGCGGTGGCCGTGCCGGTGGGGAACGGCGGTGCGGGGGAGGCGGGTCGGGCCCGGGCCGGGGCGGCGGGGAGGGCCAGGGCGGCGGCGAGCAGCAGGGTGGCGGCGGTGCGGAGTGGGCGCAACGGGACCTCCGGGGCCGGCGAGGGTGGGGCCCGATGATGCCGGACCGGCATGTCCGCCACAAGACGCCGGGGCGGGACCGCCGCCCGGGGCCCCGCCCCGGGTCAGTCGGCGGAATCCGGTGCCGGGCCGGCGGGCAGTGCGGCGGTCGGCAGGTCGGCGGCCGCCGCCAGCCGGCCCCAGAGCAGGTCGGCGAGCACCTGGACCATCCGGGTGCGCGAGCACGGCCGGGACTCCAGCCACCAGTCGCCGGCCGCCAGCACCATGCCGGTGATGGCCCGGCCCCAGGCCTCGGCGACCAGCTCGCGGTCGGCTCCGAGGTCGATCTGGTCGGCGACGGCCCGGGTGATCTCCTCGGCGATCTGCTGGAGCGCCGGGGCCAGCGCGTTGCCCGCCCCGCTCGGGTCGCCCGGCTCGGGGTGGGTGAGCAGCCGGTAGACCTGCGGGCGGGCCTCGATCCCGGCGAGGTAGGTGTCCAGCACGTGCTCGACCCGGTCGCGGCGCTCCAGGGGTTCGGCGAGCGCGGCCCGCACGGCGGCCAGCAGCCCGCCGGTGTGGCGCTCGGTCAGGGCCCTGACCAGGCCGTTCCGGTCGCCGAAGTGCCGGTAGAGGATCGGCTTGGTGATGCCGGCCTCGGCGGCGATGGCGTTCATGCTGGCGCCGGGGCCCTCGCGCTGGACGACCCGGTCGGCGGCGTTGAGCAGCTGTTCCCGGCGGGGCTCTGGGTCCATGCGCGGTTCCCTCGTTTCGTGTGGGTGCGGGCGTTGACACCGGTTACCAAGCAGTAGCAGACTCCGACGATGTTACCGGCGGTAACGCCCCGGTCGGTCGCACCCTTCCTCGGAGGCCCCCACCCATGAGCACCTTCTCGCTGGACCCGGGTCCGGACCAGCTCGCCGTCCGCGACTGGCTGCACGGCTTCGCCGCCGGCGTCATGCGGCCCGCCGCCGCCGAGTGGGACGAGCGCGAGGAGACCCCCTGGCCGATCATCCAGGAGGCCGCCAGGCTCGGAATCTACTCGCTCGACTTCTACGCCCAGCAGTACTTCGACCCCTCCGGCGTGGGCATCCCGATCGCCATGGAGGAGCTGTTCTGGGGCGACGCCGGCCTCGGCCTGTCCATCGTCGGCACCACCCTCGCCGCCGTCGCGGTGCTCGCCAACGGCACCGACGAGCAGATCGGCACCTGGGCGCCGCAGATGTTCGGCACCCCGGACGACGTCAAGGTGGCCGCCTTCTGCTCCTCCGAGCCGGACGCCGGCTCCGACGTCTCCGCGCTGCGCACCCGGGCCGTGTACGACGAGGCCGCCGACGAGTGGGTGCTGAACGGCACCAAGACCTGGGCCACCAACGGCGGGATCGCCGCCGTCCACGTGGTCGTGGCGACCGTCGACCCGGCGCTCGGCGCGCGCGGGCAGGCGTCCTTCGTGGTGCCGCCGGGCACGCCCGGCCTCAGCCAGGGCCAGAAGTTCAAGAAGCACGGCATCCGCGCCTCGCACACCGCCGAGGTGGTCCTGGACGCCGTCCGGGTGCCCGGCCACTGCCTGCTCGGCGGCAGGGAGAAGCTGGACGAGCGCCTGGCGCGGGCCCGCGAGGGCGTCCGCAAGGGCGGACGGAACGCCGCGATGGCCACCTTCGAGGCCTCCCGCCCGGCCGTCGGCGCGCAGGCGATCGGCATCGCCCGGGCCGCGTACGAGGTGGCGCTCGACTACGCCGGGACCCGGGTGCAGTTCGGCTGCCCGATCATCGACAACCAGGGCGTGGCCTTCCAGCTGGCCGACATGAGGACCCGGATCGACGCGGCCCGGCTGCTGGTCTGGCGGGCCTCCTGGATGGCCGCCACCCAGCAGCCGTTCACCGCCGCCGAGGGCTCGATGTCCAAGCTCTACGCGGGTGAGACGGCCAAGTGGGTCACCGCGCAGGCGATGCAGATCCTCGGCGGCAACGGCTTCACCCGGGAGTACCCGGTCGAGCGGATGCACCGGGACAGCGCGATCTACTCGATCTTCGAGGGGACCAGCGAGATCCAGCGGCTGGTCATCGCCCGCGCCCTCTCCGGGCTGCCGATCCGCTGACGCCACCCGGGCCGTCCCGCGCGGGGACGGCGCCCACCGCCGGGGCGAGGGGCGCCGTCCCGGCCGTGAGGGGGCGGGCCGGGCCGGGCTCAGAACCGGGGCGGGCGGCGCTCCAGGAAGGCGGCGAGGCCCTCGCGGACGTCGGGCGCCTCGCGGGAGCGGCGCTCCCAGGGGGCGAGGGCGGCCGCGGCCCGCTCCGGCGGGACGGCCAGGGCGGCCTTGACCGCGCCGATGGTCTGCGGCGAGCGGGTGGTCAGCAGCCGGGCGAACTCCAGGGCGGCCGCGTCCAGTTCGGCGGCCGGCAGGACGCGTTCGGCCAGGCCCAGCTCGGCCGCCCGCGGTCCGGGCAGCAGCTCGCCGGAGAACAGCAGGTACTTGGCGCGCGCCGGGCCGACCAGCCGGGCCAGCCGCAGGGTCGGCACCGCCGGGTAGACCACGCCCAGCTTGGCCGGGGTGATGCCGAGCCGGGCGTCCTCCGCGACGAACCGCAGGTCGCAGGCGAGCGCCAGCTGGCAGCCGCCGCCGACGCAGGCGCCGTGCACCACGGCGAGGGTCGGGTGCGGGAAGGCCGCCAGCGCCTCCTCGGCGGCGACGTTGACCGCGTGGTAGGCGTCGGCGCGGTCCGGATCGCCGTAGACCTCGGCGAGTTCGTCGATGTCCGCGCCGGCGCTGAAGGTGCCGCCCGCGCCGGTCACCAGCAGGGCGCGCACCTTCGGCTCCTCGGCGAGCCGCTTCAGCACGCCGGGCAGCGCCTGCCAGATCGCCAGGGTGACGGCGTTGCGCCGGTGCGGGCGGTCGAACTCCAGCACCGCGACGCCGTCCTCGCCGAGACGGGCGTTCAGGCCGTCGGTCTCGGTGGGCAGCGGGGCGCGCTCGCGGGTCAGCAGCGGCCGGGTGGCCATGGGTACCTCCGGAGGGCTCGGGTGCGGACACTCTCCCAGAGCGCCGCGACGGCGGTCGGGGCCGGGTGGCGCCGTAGCCACCGAGGCCGCGTTCGACCGGCGCGAAGGCCCGGTGGGTGGCGGCCGGGGCTTCGGACAGGACGTCCGCGGCCCGCCGCCGCCGGGACGTCGGGGGCCTGCTCGCGCACCGCCCGGGCGGGTTCGCCGATGCGCTGCTCCGCCGGGCCGGGGGAGGCGGGGGAGCGGGGCGGGGCCGGTGGAGTCGTCCACCGGCCCCGCGTCCCCGGGCCGTCAGGAGGCGGGGGCGCCCTGCGACCGCCACTCGTGGGTGAGCAGCGACCAGACCTCGCCGTCGTGGTGCACGCCGCCGTGCAGGTAGCTCTCCCGCATGACGCCCTCCAGGGTGAAGCCCAGACGCTGGGCGATCGCGCGGCTGCGGACGTTCTCCGGCCGGTTGTGCCACTCGATCCGGTGCATGCCCCGGACGGTGAAGGCGTAGTCGATCAGGTGCCGGACGGCGGTGGTGACCAGCCCGTGGCCCTGGCCGGCGGGCTCGGTCCAGACGCCGATCTCGCAGGTGCCGCCCTTGGCGTCGAACTGCACGAACATCACGCCGCCGACCAGCGTGCCGTCCCGCCAGATGCCGTAGAGGCGGGCGGTGTCGGCGGCCTGCCGGTCGGCGTAGCGCTGCAGGACGGCACGGGCCGAGTCGAGGTCGGTGGCGAGCGCGGCCCAGCCGATCCAGGCGTCGATCTGGGCGCGGCCGCGCTCGATGTGCTCCAGGTACTCGGGCGCCTGCCAGGGCTCCAGCGGGCGGAGCTCGGCGTTCTCGGCGAGGGGGACGGCGAACATGGGCGGGCCTTTCGCGGCGAGGGTCGACGGTCGTCCATAACAAACGTTTGGTACGTAAGATAACCCCATGACACCGGCACGTGGAGATCATGAAGCCCGCCGAACCGAAGTCTCCGAGGCGGTCTGGCGGGTGCTGTCCACCCGGGGTTTCGAGGGGCTCACGCTGCGTGCGGTGGCCGCCGAGATGGGCGCCTCCACCGGCCTGCTGACCCACTACTTCCCGAGCAAGAAGGCGCTGGTCGCGCACGCCCTGGACGTGCTGGACCGGCGCTCGCTGGCCCGGCCGCGGCGGCTCGCGCCGGCCGACGGGGGGCCGCCGCCGCCCGAGGGGCTGGCGCGGCTGCGGGCGGCGTTGCTGGACGTGCTGCCGCTGGACGGGCCGGGCCGGGCGGGCAACCGGATCTGGGTGGGCTCCTGGGACGTCGCGCTGGCCGATCCGGAGCTGGCCGGGGCGCACGCGGCGCGCTACGCGCGGGCGCGCGGGCTGCTGACGGAGTGCGTCGAGGCCGCGCGCCGGCTCGGCGAGCTGCCGGCCGGGCCGCCGGCGGCCGAGGTCGCGGCGGCGGCGCAGGCCTTCGTGCTGGGGCTGGTGGTGCAGGCGCTGTTCGCCCCGGCGGAGTTCCCGGCGCGGCGGCAGACGGAGCTGCTGGACGCCTACCTGGCGCGGCTGGCGGCGGACGGCGGCGGCGGTGCGGCGGACGCCGGCCGGGCCGCGGACCCGGGTGGTTCGCCGGCGTAGGGCGTGCGGGCGGGCGTTGCGGGGGTTTCCGGCACCGGAATTCCCCGGACGGGTCTTTTCGGGGAGTGCATGACACGGATGGTCACGGGTTATGCGCGCTCGGTGCCGGGCGCGAAATGCGCGAAGCGCGCGGCGCCGGCCGTGGCCCGTGGCGCGGTGTTGCGTGGCGCCCCCAGCAGGATTCGAACCTGCGACCTACCGCTTAGAAGGCGGGTGCTCTATCCGCTGAGCTATGGGGGCGGGACGGGCTGCGCCCGGATGGGCGTGACCGTTGCCGGGATCGGACGGTGGGCGCGCGGCGCCCGCTGTCCGCTCCCGTGCCTGAGGGTTGGGCGTGGGGGTCGGCGGGTCCTTGCCCTGTCGGGGACAGGATAAGGGTGTCCCGTTCCTCGGCCGGCTGTTGTGACACTGCCGTTGGTGTGTCGGCCTCGGTGGAGCGGTCCGATAATCGCAGGTGAAGGCCGTGAGTGCAGCGGTCTGGAGGTGTTCCGCGCCGGACGTTGTGCACTCGTTACGGGGCTGTCTGCCCACCCGTTATGGATTCGGCACGGAGAAAGCGTCGCGGCCGAGGCCGGCATCGACGCGGGTGGGGGGCCGTATTCGGGTTCGTTCGGTCGGATGACGTGCGCGGACGGTCCCCGGGGCCACCCCTGGGGGTGTCCTGGGGCGGCGGGGCGGCCCGGAGATTCTTGTCATGGCCCCGCAGGGTTTGGGTGTGATGGTCGCACAAAGGCTGAAATTCACCCCTGCGGGCGACATGGGTTTTCCACAGCCCCGAGTTGTCCACAGGATTTCGGATCTCCCGGGTGCTTATTTCCCGGGAAGCGCACTCTCAACGCGCACCGGTCGATTCCGTACGGTGCAACCGAGAGAGCGGAGCGTGCTGTGAACGAGACCCAGGTGACGGTGATCGGGAATGTCGCGACCGAGGTGACCTACGCCCAGACCCCCGGCGGGGTGCCGGTCGCGAACTTCCGGCTGGCCTCGACCGAGCGGCGCTACGACCGGGCGCGGGACGGCTGGGTCGACGGCGAGACGCAGTGGGTGACGGTGACGGCCTGGCGGGCGCTGGCGGGGCACCTGATCGACTCGCTGACGAAGGGGGACCCGGTGGTGGTGAGCGGGAGGCTGCGGGTGCGGGAGTGGGCGGAGGGGGAGGTGAAGCGGAGTCGGGTGGAGATCGACGCCCGATCGGTCGGACACGATCTGAGCCGGGGCACGGCGAGGTTCAGCTGGGCGCCGGGTGCGCGGAACGGGTCGCCGGGCGGATTCCCCGCCGGCCCTCCGGGAGGCCCGCCGGGGCGGGCCGCTGACGGGGCGTCCGGGCCGTCCGGCGCGGCCGAGGCCCCGTCCGGCGAGCCGGTGCCCGGGTGGATCGTGGACGCCCTGCGCGGCCGGAGCCCGGCCGGGGCGGGCGTCGGGGCGCCGTCCGAGGGGGAAACCGGGGGTGTCGCCTAGCGGGTGACGGGGTGTCGGTCAGGCGGTAGCACTGTCGACAAATATGTGAATCGAGAAGGGTGTTGCGACCCGCACGCGCAATCCCGTTCGGTTAGTGGAATGATCCCGAATTTCTGGCTGCCCGTCAGCTTGTGGAGACACTGAGAGGGTTGATAACGATCCAGATACGGAATCGTCCTGATTTCGCATGGGGGTTTCCGGGCCTCTGGCGCTCCATAGGATGCGTCTGGTTCACATCGTGAAGCAGCGCCACAGGGGGCGCGGCAAGTAAGGCGGGCTGCCCATCGGCGCGGCCTGGCCCGGAGGGATCCCAAGATGTTGCAGAGGCAGGGGCGGACGCTTCCCCGCATCACTACTGTCATGCTCGCGACCAGCGTTGCGCTGGGCGGGGGCCTGTTCGCGGCCGGTGCGGCGGCTGCGGCTGACGCCCCCGGCGGGGCCGTCACGGCGGTGATCCAGCCGACCCTCATGAGCGAGGAGATCGCCATCGAGGGGAGCCACTCCATCCAGGGCGGCCTCTTCACGCTGAAGACCCCGGACGGCGAGATCAAGACGTACTGCATCGACATCGACCACCCGGTCGACATCACCAAGGGCATCGAGTACCAGGAGTCCGACTGGAAGTCGAGCTCGCTGGGCAACCCGGCCAAGGCCGAGGACGCCTCCAAGATCCGCTGGATCCTGGAGAACTCCTACCCGCAGGTCACCGACCTCAAGAAGCTGGCCGCCGACGCCGGTGTCGAGGGCGACCTGACCAAGGAGGACGCCGCCGCCGGCACCCAGGCCGCGATCTGGAAGTTCTCCGACGGCAAGAACGCCATCCCGGTCGACGCCGAGGCCAAGCAGCTGCGCGACTACCTCGTCAGCCAGAAGAACAAGGGCATCGCCGCCGAGCCCAAGCCCTCGCTGAGCCTCACCCCGGACTCGGCGTCCGGCAAGCCCGGCAACAAGATCGGCCCGTTCACCGTCAACTCCAGCGCCAACGAGGTGAAGTTCGCCGTCACCGGTGACTCCGCCGACAAGGTCAAGCTGGTCGACAAGGACGGCAAGCCGGTCACCGACCTGGCCGGCCCGATCGCCAAGGACACCCAGCTGTTCCTGGACGTGCCCGCCGGCACCGCCGACGGCACGGCCGCCGTCGCCGCCTCCGCCGAGACCGTCGTGCCCAGCGGCCGCGTCTTCCTCAGCAAGGGCTACACCCCGGACAAGCACAGCCAGACCATGATCCTGGCCGGCTCGACCAAGCTCGGCGTCAAGGACTCCGTCAAGGCGACCTGGAAGGCCGGCAAGGGCCCGCTGATCGACAGCTCCGCGGTCGTCGAGTGCGTCGCCAACGGCGTGAAGGTCTTCGTCTCCAACGGCGGCGACGAGGCCGGCACCGTCTCGGTGAAGCCGGGCAAGGACGTCACCGTCCAGTCGGGCAAGATCGAGACCGTGATCGTCCCGGTCAACGAGGACAGCCCCTACGACATCACGGTGACCGGCCCGAACGGCTTCACCAAGAACTTCAAGGGCATCCTGGACTGCAAGACCGCCAGCGTGACCACGCCGAGCCCGTCGGCCACCCCGACCGCCAAGCCGTCGACCCCGGCGCCGACCACCCCGGCCCCGACCACCAGCAAGCCGGCCACCCCCAGCGCCACCCCGTCGGCCACCGCCACCACCGCGCACCCGGCGCCGCCGAGCACCGCCCCCGGCAACACCGGCGGCCTGGCCCAGACCGGTGGCAGTGACGCCACCCCGGTCATCGCCGCCGTCGCCGGCGGTCTGGTCGTGGCCGGCGGAGCCGCGGTCTTCCTGCTGCGCCGCCGCCGCGGTGGCAACGCCGCCTGAGGCACCGCCCGGAGCACCGCCCGGTAGGGCGTGATCCGACGGCACCGGCCCGGCTCCCCGCACCACGCGTGCGG
>NZ_JBHVIV010000102.1:0-26460 GCF_042799475.1 Kitasatospora sp. NPDC057692
CCCCACCCCTCCCTCCTCCTCCTCCTCGGCGCCTCGGCCACGGCCGCGGCGCCGAGGCACCCCGCGCCACTTCGGACCGCCGCCTGGACACGGCGGCCGAAGCCTGAGGCGCCACCGCCGCCACCGCAGGGCGCAGCGTTGTTGCCCCGGCACCGCTCCGGGCGGCCGCCGGAGCGGTGCCGCAGTCGTCACCGCAGCGCCACCGGGTGGGCGCTCTGGAGAGTGCTTCGGTTGCCGTGTCCGAGCCGTTGCCGCCCGGGGTGCGACGTCCGGCGGTTGCCCGGAGCGGTGCCTCAGTGGTCGCCTGGGTACCCCGGAGTGGTGCCGTGGTGCTCCTTCGGATCGGGGCGCCCTGGGGCAGGCGGCCGTTGGCTTGCCGCCGCTCCGGCGGTTGCCCGGAGCGACGGTGCGGCCGTCGCCCCGGCGTTCCACCGGTGGGCGCCCGGAGCGGTGCCGCGATGCTTCTTCGGGACGGGGTCGCCGCCCCGGGGCAGGCGCCCGGAGCCTCGGAGCCTCGGTGCCTCAGTGCGGTGGTGTCGGCTGCCAGAGGCACCCGCAGTCCGGGTGGCCCTTGAGCCGCAGGCGGCGGGGCATGCCGTCCACGGCGGACAGCTCGCACCAGCCGTCCACGCTGGGCGGCCGGCCGCCGTCCAGGAAGACCTGGACGTGCAGCGCCGCGAGCCCCGCGACCGCCGTGGCGAGGGCGGTGTCGCAGGCCGGGGTCGGCGCCCGCCCGGAGCCGCCCTCGGCGAGCTGGGCGAGGATCCGCGGCCAGGCGGCGTCCTCGTCCTCCCGGGCCAGGACCAGGCAGTGGCCGCAGGCCGAGACCCCAGGCAGGACCAGCGGCCCGACCACCCCGTACTCCTCCACCACCCCGACGTACAGGTGCGGGACCCCGGCCCGGAGCAGCTCGCGGGCCTGGGGCGTGCCGCCGGCGAACGCGCCGCTGCCGTCCCGGGGCGCGAGCACCACCAGGTCGGGCAGCCCCGGTCTCGGCTTCCGGTCGCGCCGGCCCGGGCGCCGCGCGGTGGCCCGGTCGACGGCCTCGCGGGCCGCGGTGGACCGCAGTCGGCCGACGTCGGCCGCCGGCAGCCCGGCGGGGGAGCAGTCGGCGGCGGTGACCCGGCCGGAGTCCGCCACGGTGACCGTTCCGATGCCGCCCGCGGCGAGGACGGCGGCGACGGCCGCACCGATCCGGCCCGCGCCGCGGACCTCGACGGCGTGTTCCGGCCGCCGGGCCAGCACGGCTGGGGCGGCGCCGGGCGGCGCGTGGATCAGCGACAGCGAGGCGAGGTCGGGGCCGAGCAGTTCGCGGTGCGGCTGGGGGAAGCGGGCCAGGGCGTGGTCCGCGGCCTCGACGTCGTCGAGCACGCCGGCCTCCTCCAGCAGGTCGAGCAGCGAGTCGGCGGGGTCGCTGCCGAAGCCGATCCGCTCGCCCTCGGCGAGGAGCGCGGGCCGGTCGCGCGTCCCGTCGACGAGGCCGAGGAACGCGCGCAGGGCCGTGTCGGCGGCGTTGCCGAGCACCCCCGCGTGCTGCGGGATGGTGCCGAACTGGAGGGTGTCCGAGTCCCGCCAGCTGCGGGAGAGGGCGGGCTTGAGGGCGAGGCGCACGGCGGTCTTCCTTCCGATCGTTTCCGGACGGCTGACGGCAGCATGCCCGATGGGGGTGGTTGGGCGCGGTGCGTTGTCCACAGGGAGGGGCGCATGATCGGATAAGCCGTTCGCACACCCTGTGGATAACTTGGCGTCCGGTCGGATGTCGGATTCCGGACACCTTCCGTAGGCCTTTCGTTCCCGATCGCTCCACGAAACATTTCGGCCATGGCAGCGGACTTCTGTCAGGGGGAACGGGTAACGTCGTGTGCCATGGCAGCCGAACGGGACTCCCATCCCTCGGCGTCGCCTCGGCGTGCCCGTGCAGCGTCCGGGTCGCACACGGCGGCGCCGAGTACGCGCGGGCGTCCGGAGCAGCGTCCCGATCAACGGCCCGAGCAGCGCCCGGAGCCGCAGCCGGGGGCCGCGCGCGAGCCGCTCGACCGGTCCCGGGTGGAGGTGCGGCGCAGCGCCCGCCGCAGCCGGACGGTGTCCGCCTACCGCGAGGGCGACCGCACGATCGTGCTGATCCCGGCCCGGATGTCGCCCGCGGAGGAGCAGCGGTGGGTCGCCCAGATGCTGGAGAAGCTGGCCGCGCAGGAGAGCCGCCGGGTGCTCGGTGACGATGCGCTGGTGGCCCGGGCGCGCGAGCTCTCCGGGGCCTATCTGGGCGGTCGCGCCCGGCCGGCCCAGGTCCGCTGGGTGACCAATCAGAATTCGCGCTGGGGGTCGTGCACCCCGAGCGAGCGGACGATCCGGCTCTCGCACCGCCTGCAGGGGATGCCGGAGTACGTGGTCGACTACGTGCTGCTGCACGAGCTGGCGCACCTGCTGGTGCCGGACCACGGCCCGGACTTCTGGGCGCTGCTGGAGGCGTACCCGCGGACGGAGCGGGCGCGCGGCTATCTGGAGGGCGTGGTGTCGGCGGCCCGGCTGCCGCACATTCCGGGGGCCCGGCACGAGGCCCCGTCGGAGCCGGGCCCGGCGGAGTCCTGCGGCTGAGCGGCCGCCCGGTGCACCGCGGGAGGTGCGGGCGGAACGGACGGCGGGAGGGGCGCGGGCCCAGATGGCCCGCGCCCCTCCCGCCGTCCGGGCGCGTGCGAGTGCTTCAGCCGGTGAGCTCGCGGGCGCGCGCGACGAGGTCGCGCACGGACTGGTCGGTGAGCTCGGGCAGGCGGTCGTAGTCGAACCAGCGCAGGTCGAGCGACTCCTCGCTGATCAGCGCCTGGGCGCCGGGCGGGGCCAGCGCGATGTACTGGACGTCGAGGTGGGTGTTCTCGGGCCGGTCCTTGCCGGTGCAGCGCACCTGGTGGCGGTCGAGCTTGACCGGGACCGGCGCGCCGTCGCGGGTGAGCAGGACGAGGTCGGGGATGCCGGACTCCTCGGTGGCCTCCCGCAGCGCGGCCGAGGCGAGGTCGCGGTCCCCGGGCTCGCAGTGGCCGCCCATCTGCAGCCACCGGCCGACCTTGGGGTGCAGGGTCAGCAGCACGCGCCCGGCGGCGGGGTCGACGACGGCGGCGCTGGCGGTGACGTGGGCGGGCAGGCAGGAGCGGTACATGCCGTCGGGCTGCTCCGCGAGGTGCCGCAGGTAGGCCAGCCGCAGCCGGTCCTGCTCGGGCTCGGCGGGCCGCCAGTCGCCCAAGGCGCGGACCGCGTCGGCGTGCAGGGCTCCGGCGCGGTCCGTCTCGGTGGCCGTCATGCGGTGGGCTCGCCCTTCCCGTGGTCGTCGTCGCCGTCGTTCTTCGTCAGGTCGGGCTTCGGGTCGCCCGCGCCGCTGCCTGGGGCGCCGCCGGCGGCGGCTTCGCCGAGCAGCTTGTCGAGGGCGTCGAAGTCGATGCCGCCCTCCAGGTCGTCGCCGCCGCCCCGGTGCACGAAGGCGTCCGGGTCGTCGAGGTCGGCGGCGGTGGGGAGCATGTCGGGGTGCTGCCACAGGTCGTCGCGGCCCTCGGTGCCGCGGGCGTCGGCCAGCAGCGCCCAGAGACGGGCGGCGTCGCGCAGCCGGCGCGGGCGCAGTTCGAGGCCGACCAGGGTGGCGAAGGTCTGCTCGGCGGGCCCGCCGGCGGCGCGGCGGCGGCGGACGGTCTCGCGCAGGGCGCTGGCCTGCGGCAGGTGGGGTTCGGCGGCGGCGTGCACGACGGCGTCGACCCAGCCCTCGACGAGGGCGAGCGCGGTCTCCAGCCGGGCGAGCGCGGCCTTCTGCTCGGGGGTGTCCTCGGGCTGGAGCAGGCCGCCGGCGAGGGCCTCCTGGAGCGCCTCGGGGTTGCTCGGGTCGAGCTGGCCGACGAGCTCCTCCATCCGGGAGCTGTCGACCTTGATGCCGCGGGCGTAGGCCTCGACGGCGCCGAGGAGGTGGGCGCGCAGCCACGGCACGTGGGCGAAGAGCCGCTGGTGGGCGGCCTCGCGCAGGGCGAGGTAGAGGCGGACCTCCTCGGCGGGCACGCTGAGGCCCTCGCCGAACTCGGCGACGTTCTGCGGCAGCAGCGCGGCCTTGCCGGCGGGGGCGAGCGGCAGGCCGACGTCGGCGGAGCCGACGACCTCGGCGGCGAGGGCGCCGAGCGCCTGGCCGATCTGGGTGCCGAACATGGCGCCGCCCATGGAGCGCATCATGCCCAGCAGCGGGCCGGCCATGGCCTGCATCTCCTCGGGCAGGACGCCGCCCATGGCGTTGCCGACGCGCTCGGCGACCGGGTCGACGAGGTCCTTCCAGACCGGGAGGGTGGCCTCGATCCACTCGGCGCGGCTCCAGGCGACGGCGGTGCCGGCGCCGGAGGGGAAGGTGGTGGCGCCGTCGAGCCACAGGTCGGCGAGGCGGACGGCCTCGGCGACGGCGGAGCGCTCGGTCGCGCTGACCGAACGGTCCTTGCTCTTGCCCTCGACGGGCTCGGCGACGACGGTCTGCCGGGCGATGTCCTTGGCGAGGTCCCAGTTGACCGGGCCGCCCTCGAACGAGAGCATCTGGCCGAGCTGCTGGAAGGCGGCGCCGAGGTCGTTGGGGTTGAGGCCGCCGAACATCGCGGCGAACGGGTTGTCGCCGGCGCCGGGTCCGCCCGCACCGGGGGTGCCGGGCAGGCCCATGCCGAACAGGGCGCCGAGCGGGTTGCCGCCGGAGAAGCCGAAGGGCTGCGGGCCGCCGGACTGGGCGCCGCCGCTCTCCTCGTTCTTCTTCTGGTCGTCGGGCTTGGCCTTGCCGTCCTCGGGCTCCTCGGGCGGAACGCCGAATCCGAAGGGAAGGTCGCTCACGGGGTCCTCGATCCGGTCGGCCGTCATACGGGTGGTGGCGGTGAAGTCTGCGCCCGGGACGGTCGGTGGAGTGGGGGACTCCCGGCCGGTGGGCGGCTCCCGCACGGCCGGACCGCGCCGGGTGCACCGCCGGGCCTCCGCCTCGGGCAGGATGGACGTACGTGACACACGTACGTACGCACATAAGCTAACCGTGGAGGATGGCCGGTGAGTTCCCCGCCCTCGGACGTTCGCTCTGGGCTGACCGGAGGAGAGGACGCCCCGGACATCACGGCGTCGCCGCCTCCAGCCTATGCCGGAAGACCCCTGACCGTGGCGGTCACGGGCGCCGCCGGGGTGCTCGGCGAGCGGGTCGCGGCCCGGCTGGTGGCCTCGCCGGGGGTGAAGCGGGTCCTGGCGGTGGACGACCGGCGCGGCGAGGTGCCGGGGGTGCAGTGGCGGGTCCTGGACGTCCGGGACCCGGCGGTCGCGGAGCGGCTGGCCGGGGTGGACGTGGTGGTCCACCTGGCGATGGACCTCGGCATGGAGTCGGACCCGCGGGCGCGCAGCGCCTACAACGTGCGCGGCGCGCAGACGGTGCTGACGGCGGCCGCGGCGGCCGGGGTGCACCGGGTGGTGCTCTGCACCTCGGCGATGGTCTACGGCGCGCTGGCCGACAACGAGGTGCCGCTGGCGGAGGACTCCGAGCTGCGGGCGACCGAGGAGGCCTCGCTGGTCGGGGACCTGCTGGAGATCGAGCGGCTGGCCCGGCGGGCGCCGCGCGCGCACCCGGGCCTTCAGGTGACGGTGCTGCGCCCGGCGGTGGTGGTCGGCCCCGGGGTGGACACGGTGCTGACGCGGCACTTCGAGGCGCCGCGGCTGCTGGTGGTGGCGGGTTCGCGGCCGTGCTGGCAGTTCTGCCACGTGGACGACCTGGCGGCGGCGCTGGAGTACGCGGCGCTGGGCCTGGTCGAGGGCGAGGTGACGGTCGGCTGCGACGGCTGGCTGGAGCAGGAGGACGTGGAGCGGCTGTCGGGGATCCGGCGGATGGAGCTGCCGGCCTCGCTTGCGCTGGGCACGGCGGCGCGGCTGCACCGGCTGGGGCTGACGCCGGCGCCGGCCGGGGACCTCGCGTACACGATGTACCCGTGGGTGGTGTCGGGGAGCCGGCTGCACGAGGCGGGCTGGCGTCCGACGCACACCAACGAGGAGGTGCTCGCGGAGCTGCTGGCGCAGGTGGCGGGCAAGCACGCGGTGGCGGGCCGTCGCCTCGGCGGCAAGGAGGCGGCGACCAGCCTGGGCGCGGCGGGGGCGACGGTGGCGCTGGTGGGCACGGCCGCGCTGGTGCGGCGGGCGCGCAAGCGGCGCCGGTTCTGACGTTCCGGGCCGGGCCCCGGCCGCGGCGGTGCCCCGGACAGCGGTCCGGGGTGCCGCGCGGTTCCCGTGGTGCGGAAGGCGCTTGCCGCCGTCCGCCGGGGATGGGCCATCATGAGGGCATGTCCGAGAACCACGACCCGATCCGCCTGCTCGCGATCCGCGACACCCCGCTCTCGCTCGACGAGGTGTACGCGGCGGTGGGCGACGACGCGGCCGGCGGGACGACCGTCTTCGTCGGGACGGTCCGCGACCACGACGGCGGCCGGCCGGTCTCCGTGCTGGAGTACAGCTGCCACCCGTCGGCGGAGCGGGAGCTGCGCCGGGTCGCCGAGAAGGTCGTCGCCGACTTCCCGGTCCGGGCGCTGGCCGCCGTGCACCGGGTGGGCCGGCTGGGGATCACCGACAAGGCCGTGATCGTCGCCGTGTCCTGCGCGCACCGCGGCGAGGCGTTCGACGCCGCGCGCCGGCTGATCGACGACCTCAAGCACGAGGTGCCGATCTGGAAGCACCAGGTCTTCGCGGACGGCGGCGAGGAGTGGGTCGGCGCCGGCGACTGCTGAGCAGCCGTCGGATCCCCGTGTCGTGCAGGCACGCCGGGCGCTCACTCGAACGGGTGTGGGACGGTGCGCCGGATACTCCCTGGCAGTGAGCCGATCGGCCGTGCCGTAACCCGGACGGCGCCCGCAGCGTTGTCCGGCCGGGTGGTTAATCTGCTCATAGACACGACGAGCTGGGAGTACTGAGATGGCTGTGCTCGCCTGGTTGATCATTCCCTGCGTCGCCGCGGTGCTGGCCACCGTGTGGGCGGGTTGGGCCCAGCGGGCCCCGAGAGCGACGGGGGACCCGGCCTCGCTGGCCGAGCACCAGCGGTTCATGGCCGCGATGGAACGCACCACGGCCTCCGGCGCCCCGCGCGAGCGCCCCGAGCGGTAGCGCCGGGGCCGGCGGGGCCCGGCCCGCCGGGCGCGCCGTCATCCGCGTCCCGTACTGTCGAGGCATGCCACGCCGCTCTGCGACGATGCTCGCCGCCACCCTGCTGCTCATAGCGCTGCTCTGCGCCTCGGTGCTGATGAAGGTGCCGTACACCGAGATGAGCCCGGGGCCGACGTACAACACGCTCGGGGTGCAGGAGAAGACGGGCACCCCGGTGATCACCATCACCGGGCACGAGTCGTTCCCGGCGAGCGGGAACCTCAACATGACGACCGTCCAGGTCACCGGCGCCAAGTACGAGCCGAGCCTGGTCAACGCGGTGGTCGGCTGGCTGCGCGACGACGTGCTGGTGGTGCCGCACGACAACGTCTACCCGAAGGGCCAGACCGACGCCGACGCGAAGCGGCAGAACGCCGAGGAGTTCGCGCTCTCCGAGGACCACGCCCGCACCGCGGCGCTCAGCCAGCTCGGCATCCCGATGGGCAGCGAGCTGATCGTCCAGAGCGTCACCGCCGGCGCCCCGGCCGAGGGCCGGCTGCACGCGGGGGACCAGATCGTCGCGGTGGACGGCACCCCGGTCGCCGACGCGGAGGCGGTCGCCAAGGCGGTCACCCGGCACCAGCCGGGCGAGCCGGCGGTCTTCACCGTGGTGCCGCGGGTCAAGGAGGGCTCGGCCGAGCCCGGGGTGCGCACCGACATCAGCGTCCCGACCGCGAAGTCGCCGGACACCGGCGCCGCGATGGTCGGCATCCGCCCGGGCCTGCGGCACACCTACCCGTTCCGGATCGACATCGGCCTGCAGGACGTCGGCGGGCCCAGCGCGGGCCTGATGTTCTCGCTCGGCATCATCGACAAGCTGACCCCCGGCGACCTGACCGGCGGGCGGTTCGTGGCCGGCACGGGCACCATCACCGACGCGGGCGAGGTCGGCCCGATCGGCGGCATAGCGATGAAGCTGATCGCCGCCCGGGACGCGGGCGCCGAGTACTTCCTGGCCCCGGCGTCGAACTGCGCCGAGGCCTCCAAGAACACCCCGTCCGGGCTGCGGCTGGTCAAGGTGGAGACGCTGGACGGCGCGCTGAAGGCGCTGGAGCAGCTCCGCTCCGGGCAGACCTCCGCGCTGCCGTCCTGCGCCCCGTAGAGCCCGGCGGGCCTCAGACGAAGGTCGCCAGCAGCGCCTCGGTCAGGCCCGGCACCAGGTCGGGGCCGGTCAGCACCTCGCGGGCGACGTCCTTGGAACGCAGCCGCAGCGCGATCTCCTTGCTGCCGTCGCGCAGCACGGCGGCGGTGATCCGCACCTCCTCGCGCTTGGGGTGGTTGGCCACCCACTCGGCGAGCTGGGCGTCGCTGGCGTTGCGCGGACGGGACTGCTCGGCGCCCGGCGGCAGCATCAGGCGCTCGACGACCAGGGCGCAGCCGGCCACGGCGTCCGGCCAGGCGATGGTGCCGAGGAACTTGTCCAGCTCCATGCCGGCGGGCAGCTCGTCCTGCTCGACCGGGGTGAGGCCGGGCTCGGTGCTGTCGGCGAGGCCGAGCTGCTTGGCGATGCGGGGGTCGGCCTTGCGCAGGGCGGCGCTGTCCACCAGGGCGAAGAGGCGGGCCGGGAGGTCCCAGCCGAGGGTGGCGGCGTATTCGTCGATCTCCAGCGCGGCCCGGGTCAGCGGGCTGCCGGCCGGGAGGGTGGAGACGTCGTCGGGGAGGTTGGATCCATCGGACATGCCTCAATCCTCACACGCCGGGCACCCCGCGCGCGGCCCCCGCCCGCCGGGCGCCCGGGCGGGGGCGTGGACCGGGCCCGGGGGAGGTCCCCGGTTCCCGGGTTGTCGTAACCGTCTGCTAACGGTGGGAACTCGGCCAAAGACTGGTTAAGTTGCACTGAGGACCGACCGACTACAAGACGACACAGCTGAGGTGCCACCGTGGTATTCCAGATGCCGGAACGCTCAGGACCGGGGTTCCGGCGAAGAGTAGGACCGCCCTCCCGGCGGGCGCGGGTGGGCCTGCTGACCCTGGGCGTGCTCGCGGTGCTGTTCCTGCTCTTCGTCATGTTCGCCGGGTTCTGGACGGACTGGCTCTGGTTCAGGTCGGTCCACTACTCGTCGGTCTTCACCACCCAACTGTGGACGAAGATCGGCCTGTTCGCGGTGTTCGGCCTGCTGATGGCGGTGATCGTCGGCTTCAACGTGTGGCTGGCGCACCGGCTGCGGCCGCCGCTGTCGGCGATGTCGGTGGAGCAGCAGAGCCTGGACCGCTACCGCTCGGGCCTGGCGCCGTTCAAGCGCTGGGCGCTGCTCGGGGTGGCGCTGGTGATCGGGCTGGTGGCGGGTGCCGCGGCCTCGGGCCAGTGGCGGACCTGGCTGCTGTGGACCAACGGGACGCCGTTCGGCACGAAGGACCCGCAGTTCGGCAAGGACGTCTCGTTCTACGCCTTCGACCTGCCGTTCTACGAGTTCCTGCTGGGCTTCGCGTTCAGCGCGGTGATCGTCTCGCTGCTGACCTCGGTGATGGTGCACTACCTGTACGGGGGCCTGCGGCTGCAGGGGCCGGGCCGCCGGGCGAGCGTCGGCGCGCAGGGGCACCTGGCGGTGCTGCTGGGCGTGTTCGTGCTGCTGAAGGCGGTGGCGTACTGGCTGGACCGGTACGCGCTGGCGGTGAAGACCGGCTCGTACAAGGGCGTGTCCGGGTGGACGGGCCTGCGGTACGTGGACGCCAACGCGTTCCTGCCGGCGAAGACCATCCTGTTCTTCGTCGCGGTGATCTGCGCGGTGCTGTTCTTCCTGACCCCGGTGCGCCGCACCTGGGCGCCGGCCCTGATCGGGCTGGGGCTGATGGTGCTGTCGGCGGTGCTGATCGGCGGGGTGTACCCGGCGATCGTGCAGCAGTTCCAGGTCAAGCCGAACGAGCAGGCCAAGGAGACGCCGTACATCCAGAAGAACATCGACGCGACGCGTGAGGCGTACGGGATCGCCGACAGCCAGGTGGTGCAGTACGAGCCGGCGAACGCGACCAACGCGGACGCGCTGAAGCCGGACGCGCAGACCATCTCGGACATCCGGCTGCTGGACCCGAACGTGGTCGGCCCGACGTTCCAGCAGAACGAGGCGCTGCGCAAGTACTACGCGTTCCCCAAGTCGCTGGACGTGGACCGCTACGGCGACCAGGACACCGTGCTGGGCGTGCGCGAGCTGGACCTGAACGGCATCCAGCGGAACTGGATCAACGACCACTTCAACTACACCCACGGCTACGGCGTGATCGCGGCCAAGGGCAACCAGGTGGACGCCAACGGCAACCCGGTCTACACCGAGTCGGCGCTGCCGACCAAGGGCGCGTTCGGCGACTACCAGCAGCGGATCTACTACGGCGAGAAGACCTCGACGTACTCGATCGTCGGCGGCGGCTACCAGGACATCGACTACACCGCGGAGGACGGCACCCCGGTGCACTTCTCCTACGACGGCGACAGCGGTGTCGGGCTGGGCAACCCGCTGACCCGGGCCGCGTACGCGGTGAAGTTCGCCGAGCCGCAGATCCTCTACTCCAGCGCGATCCGCGACGGCGCGAAGATCATCTACGACCGCACGCCCAAGGAGCGGGTCGAGAAGGTCGCGCCGTGGCTGTCGATCGACGCCGACCCCTACCCGGTGGTGGAGAACGGCCGCGTGATGTGGGTGCTGGACGGCTACACCACCTCGGACGGCTACCCGTTCTCGTCGAAGACGACGCTGGGCGACGTCACCAAGGACTCGCTGACCAACCAGCGCGGTGAGCTGCTGACCGCCGCGAACCAGGTCAACTACATCCGCAACTCGGTCAAGGCCACCGTGGACGCGTACACCGGCGAGGTGACGCTCTACCAGTGGGACGAGACCGACCCGGTGCTGAAGACCTGGATGAAGGCGTTCCCGGGCACGGTGAAGGCCAAGGCCGACATCCCGACGGAGCTGGCGCCCCACCTGCGCTACCCGCAGGACATGTTCAAGGTGCAGCGCGACCTGCTCGCCGAGTACCACATGACCGACGCCGGCGGCTTCTTCAACGGCACCGACATCTGGCAGGTGCCGACCGACCCGACGACCAACAGCAACGAGGTGCAGCCGCCGTACTACCTGACCGTCCGGATGCCGGACGCGAAGGAGGCGTCGTTCTCGCTCACCACGACCTTCTCCCCGCAGGGCCGGGACAACCTGGCCGCGTTCATGTCGGTCAGCGCCGACCCGGGCCCGGACTACGGGAAGATCCGGATCGCCAAGATCCCGACCGGTGCGGGGGCGCTGGGCCCCAAGCAGGTGCAGGCGAAGTTCAACTCGGACCCGCTGGTCGCCAACCAGCTGACCCTGCTGAAGACCGGCACCGACTCCGACATCGAGTACGGCAACCTGCTGACCCTGCCGGTCGGCGGCGGCCTGCTGAACGTCGAGCCGGTGTACCTCATCGGCCGCAGCGCCAAGGTGCCGGTGCTGAAGAAGGTGCTGGCGACGTACGGGAACGAGAACGCCGTCGTCGCGGTGGAGGACAACCTGGAGAAGGCGCTGGCCAAGGTGCTCGGCGGCGCGGTGACCGGTGCGCCGGCCACGCCCACGGCGCCCGGCACCACGCCGACCGCCCCGACGACGCCCACCGCGCCGACGACGCCCACCGCGCCGACCACCCCGGCGCCGGGCGGCACGGTGACGCCGGAGCTGCAGAAGGCGATCGCGGACGCGGTGAAGGCCAACAACGACAGCCAGACCGCGTTCAAGAACGGCGACTGGGTGGCCTGGGGCCAGGCCCAGAAGGCGCTCAACGACGCGCTCAAGGCGGTCGAGGCGGCCGAGCAGAAGGCCGGGATCACCCCGGCCCCGACGCCGACGGGCACGGCGCCGGCCACCCCGCCGGCCACCCCGCCGGCCTCGTCCGCGCCGAGCAGCGGCCCCTGAGCTGCGGCGATCCCGCGGTAACCGATTTCGGCTCCACCCCGCGCCCGTGCTATGGTTTAACCACCGACGCGGGGTGGAGCAGCTCGGTAGCTCGCTGGGCTCATAACCCAGAGGTCGCAGGTTCAAATCCTGTCCCCGCTACTCAGTAGCCCGAAGGCCCGGAGGATTCTTCCTCCGGGCCTTCGGCGTTTGCGCGCGCGGACGGGTGGGGGCGCTCCGGTACCATCGAGCGTCGCCAAGGACGACGGCAGCGGGGTTTGTGGGGGCCAAGAGTCGGGAAGTCGACAAAGCGCCGAAGCAATTTCGTCGGCTTCGGATCCGCCCCGCCGAAATCGGCCGGGGCAGGTGTACGCGGGTTGCGGGTGATGCGACGATGGGACACATGGGGGACGCCGCCCGGCTGCTGACCGGCCGTCGGGTCCGCGGGTTCCCCGTGGGGTCCCCCCGGCCCCGGGCCGGAGGACGACGCCGCGACACTCGGGGGGAGTGGGAGTCGGCATGAGGCTGATCGGCAAGAACGGGGCAGGGGCGAAGCCGGCGGCGACCACCGAGGCGGACACCGAGGCCTGGGCGGAGAGCCCCGAACGGCGGCCCGGCGCCCTGCCCGCCCAGCGCACCAGCGGCCTGGCCGAGCGCCGTTCCGGCGGGGGCTGGGGCCCGGACTCCCTGGTGCACGTCCCGGCCGGCGGCCTCGCCGCGCCCGTCCCCCGCGGCGCCTCGCCCGACGGGGCCCCGGGCCCCGGCGTCGAGGGCGACACCGGCTTCGACTCGGCGAGCTTCGAGACCGCGCTGGCCGCGCGCGAGCAGGCCGCCCTGGAGGCCCGGCACCGGCGCGCCGCCGACGACGGTGACCCGGACGCCGCCGCCCGGCTGGGCACCCTGCTGCTGCGCCGCGGCGACCTGGAGGACGCCGAGCCGTACCTGCGCGGCGCCGCGGCCGCCGGGCTGCGCGCCGCCGCCAACAACCTGGGCGTGCTGCTGCACCAGCGCGGCCACCGGGCCGAGGCCGCCCAGTGGTGGCGCCAGGCCGCGGTGGCCGGCAGCGCGCCGGCCGCCCACGCGCTCGGCCTGCAACTGCGCGACCAGGGCGAGGAGGAGGCCGCCGAGTACTGGCTGCACTTCGCCGCCGACCACGGCCACCCGCTGGGCGCCTACGCGCTGGGCGACCTCATGGAGCACCGCCGGGACGTGCGCGCCGAGCGCTGGTTCAAGGTGTCCGCGGACGCCGGGCACCGCGAGGCCGCCTACCGGCTGGCCCGGATGCGCGAGGCCGCCGGGGACAAGGAGACCGCCGAGGCCTGGTACCGGATCGCGGCCGCCCGCAGCCACGCCCGCGCCGCGCTGCGCCTGGGCGTGCTGCTGGAGGACCGGGCCGGCGGCGAGCAGTCGCTGCTGGACGAGGCGGCCCGCTGGTACCGGCAGTCAGCGCAGAACGGCGAACCGCGGGCCGCGTGCGCGCTGGGCTACCTGCTGCGCGACGGCGGGGACCTCGCCGCGGCCGCCGAATGGTGGCAGGAGGCGGCCGAAGCAGGCGACGGCAACGCGGCCAACGCGCTGGGCGCGCTGCACGCCTCGCGCGGCGAGGCGGCCGAGGCCGAGCGCTGGTACCGCGGCGCGCTGGAGGCCGGCGACCAGAACGGCGCGTTCAACCTGGGCCTGCTGTGCGCCGGCGCGGGCCGCGACCAGCAGGCCGAGCAGTGGTACCGCCGGGCCGCGTACGCCGGGCACCGGGAGGCGTGCAACGCGCTGGCCGTGGTGCTGCTGCAGCGCGGCGACGAGTCGGGCGCCGAGCCGTGGTTCTCCAAGGCCGCCGAGGCCGGCAGCGTGGACGGCGCGTTCAACCTGGGCGTGCTGCACGCCGGGCGCGGCGAGCACCGGCAGGCGCAGGAGTGGTACGCGCGCGCCGCCGCCGAGGGGCACGGCGAGGCGGCGCTGCAGCTGGCGGTGGTGCAGGAGCAGCGCGGCAACGCGGCGGGCGCGCTGGAGCGCTACCGGCAGGCGGCGGCGGGCGGGTCGGCGGAGGGCGCGTTCCGGCTGGCCTCGGTGCTGGACCGGCGCGGGGACGCGGACGCGGAGGCCGAGCACTGGTACGCGGTGGCGGCGGACGCCGGGCACCGCCGGGCGCAGGTGCGGATGGGGGTGCGGGCGGCCGAGCGGGGGGCGCTGGAGATCGCCGAGAGCTGGTACCGGCGGGCGGCCGAGGCGGGCAGCCGCAGTGCCGCGTTCAACCTGGGGCTGCTGCTGGCCCGGCAGGACAGCGAGGCCGAGGCGATGCTCTGGTACACCCGGGCGGCGGACGCCGGGCACGGGCGGGCGGCGCTGCGGCTGGCGCTGCTGGCGCTGCGCCGGGGGGAGCCGGTGCAGGCGGAGGGCTGGTGCCGGCGGGCCGCGGACTACGGTCCGGCGGAGGTCGCCGAGCGGGCGGGCCGGCTGCTGGGCGCGCTGCACGCGGAACTCAGCGCGTAACCGGGCGCGCGGCGGGGGGTGGTGGCGTGCGCGGTTACGCGCGCGCCGGGAAGGTTCAGGCCGTGGCGACGGCGCAGTCCGGGCACAGGCCGCGGTAGGTGATCTCGGCGCCGGAGAGGGTGAAGCCGAACCGCTCGGCGTCGGGCAGCGCGGCCAGCGGGTCGCCCTGCGGGTGGACGTCGCGGATGGCGCCGCAGCCGTAGCAGACCAGGTGCTGGTGCGCGTGGTGGGCGTTGGGGTCGTAGCGCTTGGCGCGGCCGTCCGTGGCGACCTCCAGCACCTCGCCCAGGCCGACGAGTTCGCCGAGGGTGTTGTAGACGGTGGCGCGGCTGATCTCGGGCAGGCGCTCGACCGCGCGGGCGTGCACCTCGTCGGCGGTCAGGTGGACGTGCTCGCCGTCGAGGACCTCGGCCACGACCCGGCGCTGCGAGGTCAGCCGCCATCCACGTCCGCGCAGTCTCTCCAGCAGGTCGCTCATGGGATCAGGGTAAGTGACACGCCGAGTCTGGTTCCAGTGTTGACTTAGACAAAGTCCAAGTTAGGATCGGTTCGTCACGACCGGATCACGCGGAGGCCCCCTCACATGACTACCCAGGACGAGCTGCGCCCCACCCTCACCACGGAGGCGGGTGCCCCCGTCGCCGACAACCAGAACACCGAGACCGCCGGTGTCGGCGGTCCGGCGCTGATCCAGGACCAGCAGCTGTTCGAGAAGCTCGCGCACTTCAACCGCGAGCGCATCCCGGAGCGCGTGGTGCACGCCCGCGGCGCCGGCGCCTACGGCACCTTCACGGTGACCGGGGACGTCACCGCCTACACCCGGGCCGCCTTCCTCTCCGAGGTCGGCAAGCAGACCGAGACCTTCCTGCGCTTCTCGACCGTCGCCGGCAACCTCGGCGCGGCGGACGCGGTGCGCGACCCGCGCGGCTTCGCGCTGAAGTTCTACACCGAGGAGGGCAACTACGACCTCGTCGGCAACAACACCCCGGTGTTCTTCATCAAGGACGCCAGCAAGTTCCCGGACTTCATCCACACCCAGAAGCGCGACCCGTACACCGGCTCGCAGGAGGCGGACAACGTCTGGGACTTCTGGGGCCTGTCGCCCGAGGCCACCCACCAGGTGACCTGGCTGTTCGGCGACCGCGGCATACCGGCCTCGTACCGGCACATGGACGGCTTCGGCTCGCACACCTACCAGTGGCAGAACGAGGCCGGCGAGTACTTCTGGGTGAAGTACCACTTCAAGACGGACCAGGGCGTCAAGAGCCTCACCCAGGCCGAGGCCAACCTCCTCGCCGGCGAGGACCCGGACAGCCACCAGCGCGACCTGCGCGAGTCCATCGAGCGCGGCGAGTTCCCGAGCTGGACCGTCAGCGTCCAGATCATGCCGGCGGCGGACGCGGCGACCTACCGCTTCAACCCGTTCGACCTCACCAAGGTCTGGCCGCACGCCGACTACCCGCTGGTCGAGTTCGGCCGGCTGGAGCTCAACCGCAACCCCGACAACGTCTTCGCCGAGGTCGAGCAGTCGATCTTCTCGCCGTCGCACTTCGTGCCCGGCATCGGCCCGTCCCCGGACAAGATGCTGCAGGGCCGGCTGTTCGCCTACGCGGACGCGCACCGCTACCGCGTCGGCGTCAACGCCGACCACCTGCCGGTCAACCGGCCGCACGCCACCGAGGCGCTCACCAACCACCGCGACGGCCACCTGTACGACGGCCGCCACGGGCGCCGCAAGAACTACGAGCCGAACAGCTTCGGCGGCCCGGTGCAGACCGGCCGCCCGCTGTGGGCGCCGCTGCCGGTCGACGGTGCCACCGGCAACCACGAGGCGCCCTCGCACGCCGAGGACAACGACTTCGTGCAGGCCGGCAACCTCTACCGGCTGATGGGCGAGGACGAGAAGCAGCGGCTGATCGGCAACCTGTCCGGCTTCATCGCCAAGGTCTCCGCCGACCGCGAGGACATCGTCGAGCGCGCGGTGGGCAACTTCCGCCAGGCCGACGCCGACTTCGGTCAGCGGCTGGAGAACGCGGTGCGGGAGCTGCGCAAGCAGCGCTGACGCACCCCGGCGCGGGGCCCGGTGAGGGGCCCCGGCGAGCGGCGGGCCCCGAGTGCCGTTGGAGAACCGGCACCCGGGGCCCGCACCATGTCCGCGGCGGCCCGGGGCGGGCCCCGGACGGGACGGGACTCAGACGCTCAGGCGGCGCAGCGCCTCCTCGTGGAGCACGCCGTTGGAGGCGACCGCGTCGGCGCCGCCCGGGCCCGGGACGCCGTCCAGGCCGGTGAAGCGGCCGCCGGCCTCCTCGACGATGACGCAGTTCGCCGCCATGTCCCACAGCGACAGCTCCGGCTCGGCGGCGATGTCCACCGCGCCCTCGGCGACCATCATGTACGACCAGAAGTCGCCGTAGGCGCGGGTGCGCCAGCAGGCCCGGGTGAGGTCCAGGAACGGGTCGAGGCGGCCGCGCTCCTCCCAGCCGGTGAGCGAGGAGTAGGAGAAGGAGGCGTCCTCGATCCGCGAGACGCCGGAGACCTGGATCCGGGACGCCTTGGCGAGGCTGCGGCCGGCGAACGCGCCGAGGTCCTTGGCGGCCCACCAGCGGCGGTTCAGCGCGGGGGCGGAGACCATGCCGACGACGGGGCGCTCCACGCCGTCCGGGCCGTCCTCCAGCAGCGCGATCAGGGTGGCCCAGACCGGGACGCCGCGGATGTAGTTCTTGGTGCCGTCGATCGGGTCGATCACCCAGCGGCGCGGACCCGAGCCCTGCAGGCCGAACTCCTCGCCGAGCACGGCGTCGCGCGGGCGGGCCCGCTGCAGGACGCTGCGCACCAGCTCCTCGGCGGCCTTGTCGGCGTCGCTGACGGGGGTCAGGTCGGGCTTGGTCTCGACCCGCAGGTCGAGCGCCTTGAAGCGCTCCAGGGTGACCGAGTCGGCCGAGTCGGCGAGGACATGGGCGAGTCGGAGGTCGTCGTGGTAGTCGGCCATGGTCGAAACCCTAGCGCCCCGCTCCGCCCGGCGGGTGGATCCGCTCAGTGGGCGGATCCGCTGAGCTGGAGGCCGATGACCCCGGCGATGACCAGGGAGATCGAGACGAGCTTGAGCACCGAGCTGGACTCCTCCAGGAAGAGCATGCCGTAGATCGCGGTCCCGGCGGCGCCGATGCC
The DNA here is from genome assembly GCF_042799475.1 of Kitasatospora sp. NPDC057692. Taxonomy (NCBI): domain Bacteria; kingdom Bacillati; phylum Actinomycetota; class Actinomycetes; order Kitasatosporales; family Streptomycetaceae; genus Kitasatospora; species Kitasatospora sp. NPDC057692. Next base: position 17,676 of record NZ_JBHVIV010000102.1, read on the forward strand.
GGTCCACACCGCGTAGGCGGGGCCGACCGGGAGGGTCTTCAGCGAGAGGGTCAGCAGGCCGAAGCTCCCGAGGGCGAAGACGCAGAAGCTGATGGTGGGCCAGAGCTTGGTGAAGCCCTCGCTGAGCTTGAGGTTGATCGCGAAGCCGGTCTCCAGCAGGCCGGCCAGGATCACCAGGGCCCATGCCATCGCGTGCTCTCCCTGTCGGTCGGCGGGATCGGTCGGCAGGCCGGGCCGTGCAACCGGCCCGACTTTCCTATGATCACCACGAGAGGCCGCTCCGACACCTCGAATGCCGAAACCGGTGCCGCGAGGGCCGTCAGTCGCCCTCCCGGGCCTCCTTGCTGGCCAGCAGGCGCCGCAGCGAGTAGAGCCGCGCCGGGTCGGCGTGGCCGTCGGCCACCCAGGCGTCCAGCGCGCAGTCCGGCTCGTCGTGGCTGCACGCGCGCGGGCAGTCCTCGGTGCCGGGCTCCAGGTCGGGGAAGGCGTGGATGACCCGGGACGGGTCGATGTGCGACAGGCCGAAGGAGCGGAAGCCGGGCGTGTCGATCACCCAGCCGGCGTCCAGCGCCTTCTTCGAGCCCGGCTTGGCACCGGGCGGCGGCGGCAGCCGCAGCGCGAGCGCGGAGACGGTGGTGTGCCGGCCGCGGCCGGTGACGGCGTTGACGCGGCCGGTGGTCCGCTGCCGCTCCGGGACGAGGGCGTTGACCAGGGTGGTCTTGCCGACGCCGGAGTGGCCGATGAACACGGTGCGCAGACCGCGCAGGCGCTCGCGGACGGCCTCGGCGCCGGTGGTCTCCAGCTCGTCGCGGCGGGTGACGACGTACTGGATGCCGAGCGGCGCGTAGGACTCCAGCAGCGGCGCGGCCGGGGCCAGGTCGGCCTTGGTGAGGACGAGCAGCGGCTCCATGCCCGCGTCGTAGGCGGCGACCAGGCAGCGGTCGATCAGCCGGGGCCGCGGCTCCGGGTCGGCCAGCGCGGTGACGATGGCGAGCTGCTCGGCGTTGGCGACGACGATCCGCTCGTAGGGGTCGTCGTCGTCCGCGGTGCGCCGCAGCACCGAGGTGCGCTCCTCGACCCGGACGATCCGGGCCAGGGTGTCGGCGTCCCCGGAGAGGTCGCCGACCAGCGAGACCGTGTCGCCGACGACGACGCCCTTGCGGCCCAGCTCGCGGGCCTTCATGGCGACGACCTCGTGCTCCTGCCGGGTGCCCGGGTCGACCAGGCAGGTCAGCCGGCCGCGGTCGACGGTGAGCACCATCGCCTCGGCGGCGTCCTCGTGCTTGGGCCGGATCCGGGTCCGCGGCCGGGAGCCCCGGCGCGCGGGGCGGTTGCGGATGTCGTCCTCGTCGGCGTCCTTGCCGTAGCGGCGCATGTGCCCAGTCCCCCGCTCAGCCGCCCGCCACCGGTCCGGCGAGCAACTCGTCCCACATGGCGGGGAAGTCCGGCAGGGTCTTCGCGGTGGTCGCCACGTTCTCCACCTGGACGCCGGGCACGGCGAGGCCGATCACCGCGGCGGCGGTGGCCAGCCGGTGGTCCTCGTAGGTGTGGAAGACGCCGCCGGTCAGCTTGCGCGGGCGGATCCGCAGGCCGTCCTCGGTCTCGCTGACGTCGCCGCCGAGGCCGTTGATCTCCTTGGCGAGGGCGGCCAGCCGGTCGGTCTCGTGCAGCCGCAGGTGGGCGATGCCGTAGAGGTGGGACTCGGAGTCGGCGAGGGCGGCGACCGCGGCGATCACCGGGGTGAGCTCGCCGACGTCGTGCAGGTCGGCCTCGATGCCGTGGATCCGGCCGGTGCCGGTGAAGCGCAGGCCCTCGTCGGTGAACGCGCAGCTGCCGCCCATCCGGGTGTAGAGGTCGCGCAGCTGGTCGCCGGGCTGGGTGGTGTGCTTCGGCCAGTCGCGCACGGTGACCTGGCCGCCGGTGACCAGGGCGGCGGCGAAGAACGGCGCGGCGTTGGAGAGGTCGGGCTCGACGACCAGGTCGCGGCCGAGCAGGGCGCCGGGGGTGACCCGCCAGACGTCCTTCTCGCCGCCGTCCTCGGGGGCGTCGACCTGGACGCCGGCCAGGCGCAGCATGTCGACGGTCATCCGGATGTGCGGTAGCGAGGGGACGGGCCCGCCGACGTGCCGGACCTCGACGCCGTTGTTGTAGCGGGCGCCGGAGAGCAGCAGGGCGGAGACGAACTGGGAGGAGGCGGAGGCGTCGAGTTCGACGGTGCCGCCGTCGAGGGCGCCGGTGCCGTGCACGGTGAGCGGGAAGGTGCCGCGCCCGTCGTCGTCGATCCGGGCGCCGAGCACCCGCAGCGCGTCGATGACGCCGTGCTGGGGGCGCTCGTGGCTGCGCGGGTCGCCGTCGAAGTGGACCGGGCCGTCGGCGAGGACGGCGAGCGGGGGCAGGAAGCGCATGACCGTGCCGGCGTTGCCGACGTCGACCGAGGCGGGGCCGCGCAGCACGGGGGCCGGGATGACCCGCCAGGCCTCGCCGCCGCCGGTGCCGCCGGTGTCGTTGTTGACCTGCTCCTCGACGGTGACGCCGAGCGCGCGCAGACCGTCGGCCATCAGCTGGGAGTCGCGGCTGCGCAGCGGGCGGCGGACCCAGCCGGGGCCGTCGGCGAGTGCCGCCAGCACCAGGGCCCGGTTGGTGACCGACTTGGAGCCGGGGATGGTGACGGTGGCGTCCACGGGGGTGGTCGCGACGGGAGCGGGCCACAGGGTCTCGGTCATGGGCCAAGTCTAGGGGCCGTGCTGCGGCTCGCCCGTTCGCCTCCGATGCGGGGGCGGGACGGGGCCCGGGCGGTGGTCGGGGCGGTGGCCGGGACGGGGCGCGGGGGCGCGCGGGAGCCCTCAGAGGGGGCGCAGCAGCCAGCTCGCGCCGAGGGCGAGGGCGGCGAGGGCGACGATCAGGAACAGGGCGGTCCAGGCGAGGCCGGGGACGCCGGTGAGGCGGGCGAGCTGGTCGGCGTCCGAGTCGCCGCCCTGGCCGTGCCGGCGCTGCTGCTGGAGTTCGAGGACCGGGCGGACGGCGCCGAGGAGCAGGAACCAGGTGCCGAGGTAGGCGAAGCCGGCCTGGACCTCGGGGGAGCCGAACCAGGAGACGAGGAAGAAGGCGCCGCCGGCGAGCAGCACGACGAGGAAGCCGAAGGCGTTGCGGACCCGGACGATCAGGGCGAGCAGCAGGGCGATGGCGAGCCACAGCAGCAGGGTGATCCGGTCGGCGGCGAGCAGGGCGGCGCAGCCGAGGCCGAGCAGGGCGGGGGTGGTGTAGCCGGCGGCGGAGACGAGGACCATGCCGGGGCCGGTGGGGCGGCCGTAGGTGAGGGTGAGGCCGGAGGTGTCGGAGTGCAGCCGGATGCCGGCGAGCCTGCGGCGGGTGGCGAGGGCGGCGAGGCCGTGGCCGCCCTCGTGGGCGATGGTGACGGCGCCCCGGGCGACCAGCCACAGCGGGCGGGCGAGGACGGTGAGCAGCGCGGCGGCGCCGGTGGCGAGGACGAGCCAGCCGGGCGGGGCGGGCTGGGTGCCGGTGACGGCGGTCCACAGCTCGTCGAGGGTCCTGGCGTCCATGGTTCTCCTCCGCCTCGTCTCGGCCGACTCCTCCGGGGTGGCAGCCTGCCATGGGGAGGACGGCGGGCCGGGGCCGGGTGGTTCTGCGCGGCGGGCGGGCAGTCGGGGGGACGGAGGGACGGGGGCGGCCGGGGCCGTGGCAAGCTGACGGTATGTGTGGTCGCTTCGCCGCGAGTACCCGGCCCGAGGACATCGTCGAGCTGTTCGGCGTCCAGCAGTGGGATCCGGCCGAGACGCTGGACCCGAGCTGGAACGTCGCGCCGACGCAGAGCGCCTTCGTGGTGCTGGAGCGCCTGGCGAAGGGCGCGCCGGAGCCGGTGCGCCAGCTGCGGGTGCTGCGCTGGGGGCTGGTGCCGCAGTGGGCGGGGTCGCCGGAGACGGCGGTCAAGATGATCAACGCCCGGGCGGACACGGTGCACGAGAAGCCGGCGTACCGGCAGGCGTTCGCCTCGCGCCGGTGCGTGCTGCCGGTGGACGGCTACTACGAGTGGCAGACGGTGCCGGGGGAGCGGGGCAAGGCGCGGAAGAAGCCGTTCTTCGTGTCCCGGGCGGACGGCGCGCCGCTGGCGCTGGCGGGGCTGTACGAGTTCTGGCGCAACCGGGCGGTGCCCTCGGACCACCCGGAGGGCTGGCTGGTGACGTTCACGGTGGTGACGACGGAGGCCGAGGAGCTGCTGGCGCCGATCCACCACCGGATGCCGCTGTTCCTGGACCCGGGGTCGTTCGACGCGTGGCTGGACCCGGGGCTGGACGACGGCGGGTCCGAGGAGCTGCGGCGGCTGCTGATACCGCCGCCGCCGGGCGTGCTGCGGGTGACACCGGTCTCGCCGGAGGTCGGCAGCATCCGCAACGACCACGCCGGGCTGACCGAGCCGTACACCGAGGTCGAGTACGAGACCACCCTGTTCTGACCGTCGTCCGCCGAGAGGACCGCCGCCATGACCGCCGACGAGCCCGTCGCCCCGAAGCCCGCCGCCGTGACGGTGGAACCGGTGCCCACCCCCGCCGGGGACGCCCGGATCACCCTGCACCCGGCGGCCGCGCCCCGGGCGGTGCTGGCGCTGGGGCACGGCGCCGGCGGCGGGATCGAGGCGCGGGACCTGGCGGCGCTGGCCGTCGCCCTGCCGGCCCGCGGGGTGTCGGTGGCGCTGGTGGAGCAGCCCTGGCGGGTGGCGGGCAGGAGGGTGGCGCCCGCGCCGCGGACGCTGGACGCGGGCTGGCTGCCGGTGGCCGCGCGGCTGGCCGGCCAGGGCCTGCCGCTGGTGGTGGGCGGGCGCAGCGCCGGGGCCCGGGTGGCCTGCCGGACCGGGGCGGAGAGCGGGGCGGTGGGGGTGCTGGCGCTGGCGTTCCCGCTGCACCCGCCGGGGAGGCCGGAGCGGAGCCGGGCCGGTGAGCTGCTCGGCTCGGGCCTGCCGACGCTGGTGGTGCAGGGCCCGAAGGACCCGTTCGGCGGGCCGGCGGAGTTCCCGGAGCTGCCGGCCTCGCACGACCTGGTGGCGCTGCCGGCCGGCAACCACGGGTTCGAGGTGCCGAAGCGGTCGGCGACGGGGCAGCGGGAGCTGCTGGACCTGATCGTCTCGGCGGTCGGGGACTGGGTGCTGCGGGTGGTGTGAGCCGGGCCACCGGGGGTCGGGAATGCGCGCGGGGCGGCCGTGGTTGACACGGTCGTCAGTCGGAGTCCCCGGTGGAAGGCAGGGCAGATGGGTTCGATCGCGTGCCCCGAGCGGCCTGAGGAGCGCGAGGCCGCGTCGGCGTTCACTCCCTCCTGGTCGGACTGGGTTGTCGGGAGCGAGAAGCCCGCCAGCCCGATATCCTCGCTTTCGGGGCGGCCCGCCGTGGGCCGCGACCGTCATGCCGAGGAGGTGGGTCCGGTCGTCGGGACCGAGCACGAGACCGAACCGGGCCGGGGCCCGGAGGAGGGCCTGCCCGCGGGCGAGGCTCTCACCGGTGAGGAGCTGGCCGAGGCGATCGGTGAGGACACCTTCCGGGTGTCGGCGGAGGAGACCGAGGAGGCCCGGCGGGAGCGCTTCGAGCGTGACGCCCTGGGCTACCTGGACCCGATGTACTCGGCGGCGCTGCGGATGACCCGCAACCCGGCCGACGCGGAGGACCTCCTCCAGGAGGCGTTCGCGAAGGCGTACGCGTCGTTCCACCAGTTCCGCGAGGGCACCAACCTCAAGGCGTGGCTGTACCGCATCCTCACCAACACCTTCATCAACTCGTACCGCAAGAAGCAGCGGGAGCCGCAGCGCACCGCCGCCGAGGAGATCGAGGACTGGCAGCTGGCCCGGGCCGAGTCGCACATGTCGACGGGTCTGCGCTCGGCGGAGACCCAGGCCCTGGACCACCTTCCGGACAGCGATGTGAAGGACGCCCTCCAGGCCATTCCGGAGGAGTTCCGCATCGCCGTCTATCTCGCGGACGTAGAGGGCTTTGCGTACAAGGAGATCGCGGACATCATGGGTACTCCCATCGGTACGGTGATGTCCCGGCTGCACCGCGGCCGCCGTCAGTTGCGCGGCATGCTGGAGGATTACGCCCGTGAGCGCGGGCTGGTCCCGGCCGGTAGCGGGGCAGGGCAGGAAGCGAAGGGCTCGGGCTCATGAGCTGCGGCGATCCGCACGACACCGAGTGTGGCGAGGTCCTCGACCACCTCTACGAATTCCTCGACAACGAGATGGCCGAGGGCGACTGCGTCAAGCTGCGCGTGCACTTCGAGGAGTGCTCGCCGTGCCTGCGGCAGTACGGACTGGAGCAGGCGATCAAGGCGCTGATCAAGCGTTCCTGCGGCTGCGACGACACCCCGGCGGACCTGCGCGGCAAGGTGCTGGCCAGGATCGACTCGATCCGGGCCGGGCAGCGCTCGGGCGAGGCCCTGGTGGTCGCGGTCGAGACGACGGTCGAGGTGCACGCCGAGCCGGCCGGTGAGCCGGCCGGGCCGGGCCGCGCCGCGGAGGCGGCGGCCGGGACCTGACCACGGGTGCGCCGGACGGCGCACACCCGACGACGGACGCGGGCGGCCCCGGGAGCGGATGCTTCCGGGGCCGTTCGCCGTCCGCGTCCGCTCCGCCCGCGCGACGCCTTCACTCGTACGAGTGAGTTGGCGGTGTGCCAGCAGCGGCATTGCGCGATCACGCGTCCCCGTGCCGGAGTGTCGCCCTATCCTCTGACGGACGCTCACCGCCGCCCGCCCGCCGCCGCTCCGGCGCGCACCCGGGCGGGCGGCGGGCCGGGACGACGGGCCAGGGCGGCGCGGGCCAGCACGCGGGGAGGTCGATATCGCCATCGCTACCGACAGTGGAGACACGGACCTGCCGCCGGGCGCCGCGCGCTACCTCGTGGCGGTGCCGGTGCTGGCGGCCTGCTGCCTGCTGACCCTGCTGCCGTTACCCGCCCCGGCGGGCTCGGCGCCCTGGCCGGCCGGGCCGGTGGACTGGCCGAAGGTCGGGCTGCTGGCCTTCCTGCACACCTGCTGGGAGTCGCTCGCCCAGGGCCTGGCGACGCCCTGCCTGCGGCTGACGCTGGTGCTGCTGCGCCGCCCGCCGCTGCGCGCCCGCCGGCCGGTGCGCCCCGGCGTCAACGCCTTCTTCCCGGTGCTGTTCGCCGGGGTGCTGATGCTTCCGCCGGCCGCCGCCGGGCTGGTCGCCGTCCCGGCCGCGCTGCTCGGGGCCGCCGAGGCGGAGGGCCGGCGGCGCCAGGTGTGGAACGGCGCGCAGCTCGCGCTGTCGGCCTTCGCGGCCTCCGCGGTGTTCCACCTGCTGGCCGGGCCGCAGCTGCTGCTCGGCTCCCGCTTCCCGGCCGCGCTGCTGCCCGCGTTCGCCGCGCTCGGCGCGTTCTGCCTGGTCAACGGTGCGCTGGTGGGCGGGATGCGGGTGCTGGCGGAGGGCCGGCGGCCGGTCGTGCTGCTGCGCGGCGCCTCGGCCGCCGTGGGGGTGCCGGTGCTCGTGCACGCGGCGGGCGGGCTGATGCTCGCCGTGCTGTGGCAGGGCCCGTACGGCGCGTTCGCGGCGCTGCTGGCGCTGCTGCCGCTGACCATCTCGGCCTGGGTGTTCGCCCAGGGGCACCGGGAGCGCGACGCCCACCAGGCGACCGTTCGGGCACTGGTCCAGGCGGTGGAGATCAAGGACGCCTACACCCGGGGCCACAGCGAACGGGTCGGCCGGGCGGCGGTGCTGATCGCCGATCAGCTGGGCATGGAGGCCGAGCGGCTGCGCACCCTGCGGTTCGCGGGCATCCTGCACGATGTCGGCAAGCTGGGCGTGGCCACCGAGCTGCTGCGCAGAAACGGTCCCCTCACCGAGGCGGAGCGCCGGGCCGTCGAGGTGCACCCGGTGCACGGGTACGAGCTGGTGCGCGGGATCGCCTTCCTCGGCGAGGCGCACGCCGGGATCCTGCACCACCACGAGCGGATGGACGGCCGCGGCTACCCGGCGGGGCTGGCCGGTGAGCAGATCCCCGAGTTCGCCCGGATCATCTCGGTCGCCGACGCCTTCGACTCGATGACCTCCACCCGCTCCTACCGACGCGGGCGGCCGGTCGTCGAGGCGGTCGCCGAGCTGGAGCGCTGCTCGGGCAGCCAGTTCGACCCGGTGATGGTGCGGGCGCTGGTGGACGCGCTGGCCGTGCACGACTGGCAGCCGGTGCTGCCGTCGTCCCCGGACTGCATCAAGGCGGTGCCGGACATCCCGCTCGGCGTCCCCGAACCGGCGCCCCGGGCGGCCCCGCGCGGGGTGCCGGTCCAGGGCGGCGGCAGTGTGCCGACGGCCGGGCCCTCGTGAGCGCGCGGCGGGGTGCGCGAGCGGGCGCGAGGGTTTCACCGGGGAGCGCGCGATGGTTCCAGGGCGCCGGGCGTGCGGGTGCGCCGCAGGCTCGCGCCGGTGCGGTGCGCGCGGTGCACGGGGCGGCGCTCGTGCTGCTGGCGGCGTCCTTCGGGGCGGTGGCGGCGCGCGGCCCGGCCCAGCCGGGGGTGGCGCTGGCCTTCATGGGCCTGATCGCGGTCGGGGAGTGCGTGCGGATCACTCTTCCGGGCGACCGCGAGCAGGCGCCGATCGGGGCGGCGGGTGCGCTGGCGTACGCGCTGCTCGGGCCGCTGCGCGGGCTGCCGGCCGGACCGGGGGTGCTCCAGGTGGTGGCGGTGACCGGGGCGGGCCTGCTGCTGGCGCTGCTGCCCGCGGCGGTGCGGGCGGCCGCGGGCGGGGCGGCTCCCCGGGCGTCCGGCGCCGGGC